>CAYREJ010000157.1:136-6175 GCA_964423235.1 uncultured Acidobacteriota bacterium
AGCTTTGCGTGAAAAAATATTTAAATATGCACGCAAAGACGCAAAGAGCGCAAAGAAAGGAAGTTAAAAGGTTAGGAAGTTAGGAAGTTAAGAAGATAAGAAGTTAAAAAAAGAAAATAATCTTTGCGTGCTTTGCGAGCTTTGCGTGAAAAAATATTTAAATATGCACGCAAAGACGCAAAGAGCGCAAAGTGAGATGATTGATTTTTATATTTATGATAGCCAAATGCAAGGGTAATAGCTAATAGCGTTGAATGATTGAATAGGACAAAAGGTAAATTAGTGATAAAGCAAATAATAAGGGACCAAAGGTAAGAGATTGTGGAACTCTATAAACTCTACAAACTCTATAAACTCTATTAACTCTTTGACATTTCTATTTAAATTAAGTAGCATTAGTATATTATGAATAGAATATTTTATTTATTCTTCTTCCTTTCGGGAGCTACTGCATTAGTTTATGAGATCATTTGGGCAAGAATCCTCCAATTAACTTTCGGAAGCACCGTCTACGCTATAACTACAGTTCTTACTGCTTTTATGGCTGGCTTAGCAATTGGCAGTTATTTCATTGGCAAACTCGGAGAACACAAAAAAAATCCTTTATTAATTTATGCTATTTTAGAAGGAGGAATTGGCATCTATGCCCTACTTACTCCTCTGCTGTTAGAATTAACTGATACTATTTACCTTCTGTATTATCATAAAATTTGGCAACAACAATATATCCTCTTCATCGTTAGATTCTTTCATTCATTTATAGTTATATTGGTCCCTACAATTTTTATGGGTGGCACCCTCCCTATTCTTAGCAAATTCTTAATATCACACTTTAAGAATTTTGAAAAAACTCTTTCCCTTTTATATTCAGTAAATACTTTCGGCGCTACTGTTGGAACCGCTTTCATAGGATTTTATGCATTGCCAAATATCGGTATGGTTAAAAGCAATTATTTCGCTGCTTCCGTTAACCTAATTATATCCATTATCTCTTTAGTAATATGGAGTAAAACAAAAAAAGAATTCAATTCATTACCTGAAGCTAAAACAGAAAAGTTAAATGCTGCATCAGAACCTTCTGCTTTATCCCATAGTACAATTATGTACATTAAAATGCTTCTCATCGCTTCCGGCTTCGCCGCAATGGCTTACGAAATATTATGGACAAGAACATTAGAATTATATATCAACAGCACAACCTATTCATTCTCTATTATGCTATTCACTTATTTATTAGGAATCGCTATAGGTAGCTTCCTAAATAGCTCTTTCATTCAACAAATCAAAAATAAAATTTTCCTTCTTTCCTTTCTTCAACTGATTATAGGAATCTTTGTATTTATTGGTTTCCCGTTGTTTTCATTGATTCCAAGAATTATTTTACTTGCTTGGCAAATAGCGCCCAACAGCTATTACTATAATGACTTTGCTAAATTCTTATGTTGCTTATTGATAATGATAATACCAACAATAGCTATGGGAATGACTTTTCCAATAGCAGCAAGCATATATTCAGAATATAAGAAAAAAGTTTCGGAAGATATAGGGACAGCCTATGCTTTCACTACTTGGGGAAATATTCTCGGCTCATTCATAACAGGCATCTTTTTGATATCAATGATGGGGATACAAAATAATATTAAACTATGCATTCTAATCAATTTCAGTTTAGCTTTAGCTGGCTTTATAATTTTCCCACTTCAAAAATTAAAATACTCCTATGCCACTGCAATAATAACTATAATTCTCATAATAATGGTTCCTATTTATCCGGCATGGTCTCCATATATTTTAGATAGCGGTGTTTATATTTATCAAACAAAATATAGGGATACGCCTCTTTTTGAAGAATTAGCTCGGGATTGGCAAATTGTTTTTTATAAAGAAGGAGTTAATGCTTTGATTACAGTAAGGAATGGTGGGGATTTTATAACTTTAAGAACCAATGGCAAAGCTGACGCAAGCACTAATATGCTTGATATGCATTCTCAACTTATGGCTGGATATTTACCCCTATTAATTAAACCGAAAGCAAATAATGCACTGATAATAGGATTGGGAAGCGGTATCACTGCCGGCGCTTTAATTCAATCCCCATATTTAAAATCTGTAGATTGTATAGAAATTGAAACAGCAGTCGTGGATGCAACTAAATACTTCAGCTTATATAATAAAAATTTTGTGAAGGATAAAAGAGTTAATATTTACATTGAAGATGGTAAAAGTTTTTTGAAATCGACAAAGAATAAATATGAAATTATTTCATCGCATTTAAGCAATCCTTGGATATCAGGTATAGCTAATCTTTACACTAAAGAAGCTTTTGAATTAATGAAATCTAAATTGACTTCAGATGGAATTTTATTGCAATGGTTTCATACATACCGAGTATCGCCAGAGATTATGAAATTAGTTATAAAAACATTTGCGTCAGTATTTCCATATGTGCAACTTTGGTCAGATGGTCCTGATATCTTTCTGGTTGGCTCTCTTAAACCTATTCCGACTGAAAGTACAGAATTTTATGATATGGTTCAGAAGAATCCATATATAAAGAAGGATTTCAAAAATTATTTTGGAATAGAAGATGGGCATGCACTAATCGCTTTTTACATAGCCGAGAATGAAAATATTAAAGAATTTTCAGAAAACAGCTCCATCAATACTGATGATAAACCTATATTAGAATTTGCTTTGCCTAAAGTATTCTATTATGATAATCTTGAAAATTGGAATTGGCAGCTGCTTCTTCAATTACGAGATAAAGAAAATTGGTTAGAAAAACAATTCAAAAATACTAATGATGATAATTTATTTTATATTTTAGCTGCAGCTAAAAATCATCAAGGCTTCTCACAAGAAGCTTTAGATTTTATAGAAAAAGGATTAGCTATCAATCCAGCAAATCCAAAATTATTATCATTAAAAGCTTATATAATTGGAATGCAGAATCCTCCTTTGGCTCAAGATTTATTTTTAAAAGCTTTAGAATTTGGTTCTGAAATTCCTGAAATTAATTATAAATACGCAATTTTTTTATTCAACAGAGTTTCTATTGAAGAAGGATTACAATATTTTTTAAGAGCAGAAAAATTAGGCTATTCCGATAAAGCTTTTTGGTTAGATTATGCTAAGAATTTGATAAAATCAAATCAATATGAAAAAGCCATTAATTTATTGATGAGGAACTTAAAATACAGCGATGATCTAAAATATCAATACTATGAAATAATTGCAGATGCTTATTATAGCCTCGCTAAATTACAAGATGCTTTGGATTATTATAAAAAGTCTTCAGAAGAAAATCCTTATTATTCACAGCCATTCGCTAAAGCAGGAGACATCTATTTTAGAAGTGGTCTATTCAATGTTGCAGAAAGGTTTTATTCCAAAGCTATTGAGATAGAACCTTCGCGCAGCTTGTATTATCTAAAATTAGCAATAACATTAAAAAATTTAGGCAAAGATGAATTAGCAAAGAGATCATTGCAAAAAGCTTATCTACTCTCCTCTAATAAATTAGAAGTATATAATTTAGCTTCTTCATTAAATATACCCTTTCCTTAATTGTAAGAGAAGATAGGAAGTTAGGAAGTTAGGAAGTTAGGAAGTTAACTCTGTGTCTTATGTGGAAAGAAAATAGAAACTTCAAATTAATAATTTTTGAGAAAACTGACCGATTACCCTTATTTGTCAAAAATGCGCTTTTAAGGAAACTGGTCAATTTTCTACAAAATTATTTCTTTGAGACTACCTTATTCTACTTATAGCTTATATTTTTTAACCACAAAGGGCACAAAGTTATCACAAAGGGCACAAAGTTTTTTCTATAAAATATATCTCTTTTTGTGATCTTTGTGTCATCTTTGATATTATGAGAACTGTTTTTATATTTCACCACAGAGGCACTGAGGCCACAGAGTTAATTTTTTCTCTGTGTTCTCTGTGTCTCTGTGGTGAATTTATCTTTAGCACTTGACAATTGTTCTCATAGATGTGATATTCATTGGCTTTTAGAATTTGGAAAAAACTGACTATTTGCCTTCTAAGGAAACTACTAAAATGACAACTATGCTATGTTAGCTTGCACTTCTATCATTCCAAATGCAAATCTGAGGAAGATTAAATCTTGAAGAAAATTCTTCTAATGCTTTTCTCCCTTTTTCCCCATAATCTATTGTAAGTTCATTAACATACATTTTGATAAATCGCTCTATTTCTTCCTCCAAAGCTTCCCTACTAAATTCTTTAGCATATTTAAATGCTTCTCGGAAATTGTTAAGAGAATATTCTATACTTTTCTTTATTAAGCAAGTAATCTCAGTTTTTACTTCAAATGATAATTCTTTTTTTATTGCAAGCCCGCCGAGAGGAAGTGGAAGTTTTGTTTCATTGAACCAAAATGAAGCCAAATCTAAAACATTAACAAGTCCATATTTTTTATATAATAATTGCCCTTCATGTATTATAAGACCGGCTCCAAATTTATTGTTAATAATGCCCGGTATAATAGAATCAAAAGGGACAGGTTCATATTTGAATGAACCCAGATAATGCTTCAATAATAAAAAAGCAGTAGTATTTTCTCCGGGAATTGCAATAATAGTATTTTGAAGATGAGCTGTTGTCATTTCTTTCCTTGCCACTACTATCGGTCCATAATCAAAGCCGAAACTCGCGCCACAAGGCATCAAATCATATCTATCTTTAATTTTTGTGTAAGCATAAAAAGAAATAGCCGAAACATCATAATATCCTTCAAAAGCTTTTTTATTTAATGTTTCTATATCCTGAATATGATGCTGTATCTCTAAATTTTTTGATTTAATAATTCCTTTTGTCAAAGCATAGAACATAAAAGCATCATCAGCATCGGGACTATGTCCTAATGTAATTCTCATAATTTACCTCCCTAAAGAGAATTTAACTTCCCATCTTATATCCTCTCTTCACGGTATAGTCTCACTGCATTCCTTATCAAATGAATAATCAGCATTATAAATAAAATTATTAAACCAATAGAATATCCAACATCAAAAAGATAAAAATTAAATGAAAATATTTTGACCATAGGCTTAAAATAAACAAAGATATTCCCGAGTATCATTAGAATTCTTAATTCAGTAGGAGAAATCTTCCAGTAAGAAATTTGAAAAGAGCCAAAAACATTAGCACTAAGATAAGAATTTATTGAAATTATTAAATATACAGTTAAAGTTAAGAGTGCTAACAACTGATTAATTAAGCCTGAATATGAGATTCCCCATAAAATAGCAGATGTAGATAACGCATCAAGGATATGGTCTATATAATAGCCATAACGCGGACGCTGCTTGTTCCTCACCCTTGCTAATGTTCCATCTAAACTATCACCAAACCAATTTAGAAAGATCAATACATTCACCACCCAAAGATAATTATGATTAAATTTGCTAAGATAATAAAATACTCCACATAAAATAGCAGAAATAAATCCTAACATTGTTAAATGATCAGAATTAATTCTAATGGGAATCTTACCTGCAATAAAAACAAGCAATCTTTTTTCATATGGAGCCAAGAAACTCTCCTGAATTCTTTTTTGGGCTGAAACAAATCCCTTCTCCATATTATTGAATTTTAATACATAACTTTTAATATTACAAGGAAAATGAAATAATAGAGTTTATAGAGTTTGTAGAGTTTATAGAGTTGAGAGTTCCACAAATTATGACTGCTTTGGCGAAAAATAATCATTTTCAAAACAAGATTAACACAAGATTAAAAATAGATTAAATTAGCATAAAAAAATCTTGTGTTAATCTGTGTTAATCCAGTGGTTTAAAATTGAAACCACAGCATTACAGCATTAACCCGCATAATATTACCCACAGAATTTCACAGAAGAATACAGAATTTCTTATTTCTGTGTTATTCTGTGGCTTTCTGTGGTTAATATCTTATGTAAATCTTGTAATAATCTTGTGGTTTAATATCTTTCCTTGCTTTTGGAGAAAACTGACCAATTACAAATGAATCATCTTTCCTTTTGCCTTATTT
>CAYREJ010000158.1:0-6112 GCA_964423235.1 uncultured Acidobacteriota bacterium
TGATAATCTTGTGGTTAAAAACAATGTCATTTAAGATTAAACCACGAGATTACACGGATTATCACAAGATTTCTTTTGCTTTTTAATATAATCTTGTGGTTTAAGATCAGTTGCAAATAAAATAGTGAAATGGTAAGAAATTGTGGAACTCTCAACTCTATAAACTCTACAAACTCTATAAACTCAAACATTTTTACTTGGAAAAACATAATTTAAATTTTATAATATAATATTTAATTTTAAATTCTTTAAGGAGAAAATAAAATGATCAAATACTCTAATAGGGTAATAATTCAATTTACCTTATTAATAATAATTTCCTTTTCTACATTAGTTAATTCAGAGGTTATAGAAGCAGTGGTAGCTAAAGTTAATAATGAAATAATAACCTTAAGTGAAGTAAGAAAGGCGGAACAAGACTTACTCAAGACTCTTTCTTCATTATATTCAGGAGAACAATTAAATAAGAAAATTGAAGAATTGCATAAAAAGATAATAGAGAAAATGATAGAAGAGCTTTTACTTTCTCAGAAAGCAAAAGAACAGAACATAACAGTAGCAGATCAAGAGATTCAAGAATCCGTTGATAAACTGAAGGAAGAAAACAATATTCTCACGGATGAACAATTGAGAGAAGCTTTGAAGCAAGAAGGATTAACTTTAGAAGATTTGAAAAATCAAATAAGAAATAGGATAATGCAGCAGAAGCTAATTTTTTATAATTTGCAAGGAAAAATTTCTATAACTGAGCAAGAGCTCCAAAAATACTATAAGGTACATATAAAAAATTTTACTGAGCCTGAAAAATTAAGAGTTAGCCATATTCTAATTTCTTTTCAAGAACACTCTAAAGAAGAGGCTTTAAAAATTGCACAAGAGGTTTTAAATAAATTAAAAAACGGAGATGATTTTTCTGAATTAGCCTCAAAATACTCGGATAGTCCTACAAAAGATAAAGGTGCTGATTTAGGATTTCTAACGAAAGAAGAAATGAATCCTTCTTTTTCTAAAGTAGCTTTTGCAATGCAAATTGGGCAATTTAGCGATATCATTGAGACGGAAGAAGGCTATCATATATTTAAAATTACTGATAAAGTTGAATCAAAAGTCCAATCTTATGAAAATGTTAAAAATCAAATTTATCAAATAATATTTTCAGAAAGAGCAGAAAAATTTCAGCAGGAGTTTATAGAAAACCTTAAAAAAGAAAGCTATATTGAAATAATATATAATCCTTTTGAACAGCAGCATTAGGATAAAAAAAGATGTACTTAAAATGCAAAAGTCAAAATTTTTTAAATGCAATATTAGGATGTGCTTATTCAATATATTTTAATAAGGTTATAATTCTTTATGGGGAAGCATCAACAGGAAAGAGTACTTTAGCTCATTTAATAGCTGAAGCTAATCCTAAATTTAAATTATATCCTTTAGCTAAAAATTCAAAAATATCCAAAATAGAAAATATAATTGACAAGAAAGAATTTATTATTTTTATAAGCAACTTTAACGAATGGCAGGCGGAAGCTATTGAATATTTTAATTCAAGAATCAGCAAAATTAATAATTGTATGATGCTTTCATTATCTTTGCCTGAAATCAAAGAAGTTCACAAATTTTGTGCTGCTTATAATTTAAACTTGTTAGATGCGCAATATATTTATATTCCTGCTCTTCGTGAAAGAAAAGAGGACCTAATTATGCTTGCAGAAGATTTAATCAATGAAACATCTGCTAAATATAAAATAGCTCTCAAGCAATTATCAAAATCAGCTAAAAGTTTTATTTATGATTACCCTTGGTATGGTAATTTTAATGAATTCAATAATGTTATAAAGAACGCTTTTTTTCATAGCAAGGGAAAGTATATAACAGAGGAAGATATTCAAAAGCATATTAAATTACAGCCGGAACTAAAAAATAAAGCAATCACAGACTTAAATAATTATATTAGAGAGATGATAAAAAAATATTCTTTTGCTGGTTTTCAAGAAAATAGTAAATTATATTTTACTTTCATGCAAGAAGCTGAGAAAATACTTATAGATTTTTCTATTAAGCAAACAAAGAATTTAAAAGAAGCTGCAAAATTTCTTGGTATAAGTCCTAATACTTTTAGAAAGAAGTATGCTAATTTAGAAGGCTAAAAATTTAAATGCTTAAGCAAAAGGATAAAAGAAGGTATAAGAGAATATATAATCAATGGAAGAAGAAGGTTGATAAATCATATTTGGGAGGCTGCTTTAAACTTTTATATACTCCAGAAGATTATGAAAATACTGACTATATAAGCGATATTGGCTTTCCGGGGCAATTCCCTTACACCAGGGGAATACAGCCTTCTATGTATAGAGGAAGGCTATGGACAATGCGTCAATATGCTGGTTTTGGAACTGCTGAAAAAACTAATGAAAGATTCAAATATTTAATCAAGCAGGGACAAACTGGATTGAGCATTGCCTTTGATTTGCCTACACAAATAGGATTAGATTCTGATAATCCTTTATCAAAAGGAGAAGTAGGCAAGGTAGGTGTCGCTATTTCTTCTCTTCCTGATATGGAATTATTATTCAATGGAATATCTTTAGATAAAATATCTACTTCAATGACTATCAACGCTACTGCTGCAATTATATTAAGTATGTATTTGATTTTAGCAAAGCAAAATGATATACGCTATGATAAACTTTCCGGAACTATTCAAAACGATATTCTCAAAGAATATATAGCAAGAGGAACATATATTTTTCCAATTGAACCATCTATAAAATTATCCATTGATATTATTGAATTCTGCAACCGGCATTGCCCTAATTGGAATCCCATAAGTATTAGCGGCTATCACATAAGAGAAGCTGGCTCCACTGCTATTCAAGAATTAGCTTTCACTTTTTCTAATGCAATTACCTATATTGAAAAAGCTTTAGAAAAAGGTTTAGATATAGATTCTTTTGCACCAAGATTATCTTTCTTCTTTAACTGTCATATTAATTTCTTTGAGGAAATTGCTAAATTTAGAGCTGCAAGAAAAATATGGGCTAAATTAATGAAAACCAAATTTAAAGCTAAAAATCCTCGTTCTTGGCAATTAAGATTTCATACGCAAACGGCTGGATGCACACTTACAGCTCAACAGCCATATAATAATATTATTAGAGTTACACTTCAAGCATTAGCAGCAGCCTTAGGCGGAACGCAATCTCTGCATACTAATTCTTTTGATGAAGCTTTATCATTACCAACAGAAGAAGCCGCTACCATTGCTCTTAGAACCCAACAAATCATTGCCTACGAATCCGGCATCACTAACACTATTGACCCATTAGGGGGTTCATTCTTCATAGAAAAATTAACTATGGATATTGAAGAAAAAGTATTTGAAGAGATTGAAAAAATCCAAAGCATGGGTGGAGTAATCAGAGCTATTGAAACAGGATATATTCAAAAAGAAATTGAGAAATCTGCTTATCAATGGCAGAAAAATATAGAGGATAATAAAAATATTATTGTCGGAGTTAACAAATTTATTAGCGAAGAGAAGCAAAAGATTCCACTTCTTGTAATTGATCCTTCAATTGAAGAAGAACAAATAAAAAGATTAAAGAAATATAAAGAGACAAGAAATTCAAATAAGCTTTATTCAGCTCTATCAAACTTAAAAGAAAAGGCAAAAGATAAATCAAATAATTTGATGTATCCCATAATTGAAGCAATTGAAGCTAAAGCAACTTTAGGCGAAATAATTGATACTTTTAAAGAAATTTTTGGTGAATACAAATAAGTAAATGCCAGAAAAAGAATGTGAAATTCTTATTATTGGGGCAGGGATAATAGGGCTTACGATTGCTAAAGAATTAATAAAAGAGAAAGCCGACAAAATTATCATTATTGAGAAAGAAAGAGAAGCCGGGATTCATGCAAGCGGAAGAAATAGCGGTGTTCTTCATTCCGGAATTTATTATACTCCTGATTCTCTTAAGGCTAAATTTTGCATAGAAGGAAATAAATTAATGAGTGAATTTTGCGAAAAGCATAAGTTAAGTTATAAAAAAACTGGCAAAGTGATAGTAGCGAAGAATCCTAATGAAATACCAATATTATATGAATTAAAAAGGAGGGCTGAATTAAGTGGCGCTGAAGTTTATATAATTGATGAAAAGGAATTATCCAAAATAGAACCCTATGCTAAAACATATGAAAAAGCATTATATTCGCCCAACACAGCTGTAATTGAACCTAAAGAGATTATTAAAGCATTAGAATCAGAGCTTTTATCTTCCAAAAATATAACGATCTCTTATGAGGAGACTTTTCTTCGCTTAAAGAATGATAGAACAGCTATAACATCTAAGAATTTAATTACTTTCAAAAAATTAATCAATGCTGCGGGTTGTTATGCTGACAAGATTGCTCATTCATTTGATTTAGCTAAAGAATATAAAATCCTTCCTTTTAAAGGCACATATAAGAAATTAAAAGAAGATGCTTCTCATAAAGTTAATGGCAATATTTATCCAGTTCCGGATATAAAAAATCCTTTTCTGGGAATTCATTTTACAAAAAATACTCAAGGAACCGTATATGTTGGTCCTACTGCTATACCTGCTTTTGGAAGAGAAAATTATTCTATTTTTGATGATATAAGTTATGAATCTTTAAAAATTATTTATAGAGATGCGTTATTATTTCTCAGAAGCAAATCTTTTCGTCTAATGGCACTGAAGGAAAGCAAAAAATATTTTAGCAATTATTTCTTTAAAGAAGCGAAAGAATTAGTTCCTTCTCTTAAGAAAGAAGAGTTAATTAATTCAGATAAAGTAGGTATCCGTGCACAATTAATAAATTGGAAGGAAAAGAAATTAGTAATGGATTATGTAGTTATAGAAGGAGACAATTCTTTGCACATATTAAACGCCATTTCGCCGGCTTTTACATCATCAATGGCATTTGCTAAGGAACTGCTAAGAAATAAGCCATAGAATTTTAGCCACAGAAGTAATTCTGTGGCTTATTTATTTTAGCCACAGAATTTCACAGAATCTCACAGAAAAATTTTTTCCTTGGTTTTCTGTAATCTCTTGCTTTTTTAAAATTGGCATTTCTGTGTCATTCTGTGTTCTTCTGTGGCTTATTTATTTTAGCCACAGATTTTCACGGAATCTCGCAGAAAAATTTTTTCCTTTTTTTCCTTTAAGCTAGAATCTATAAAAAACATTTTAAATCCGCATTTATCATTCTATGATCTTCTGTGTTCTTCTGTGACTAAAAATCTTCTGTGTGCTTATGTGGCTATAATCTGCTGCAGCTTAAAAAATAAGTCTTTTAAACTTGCATTTATCTTTGCCAAAATTTATAAGGAATCCTACTCTAATATTTGTTGCTTTCAAATAATTTAATAATTGAGCTTCATGATGCCGATTATAGTTATCTTCGCTTTTTATCTCTATAATTATTTTTTGCTCAACAAAAATATCTGCATAATATTCACCTACAATTTCTTTTTTATAGAATACTTTTATAGGATACTCTTCTACTACTTGCAAACCTTTTGATTTCAATTCAAGGATTAATGCTTTTTTATAAACTTTTTCTAAAAAACCATATCCCAATACCTTATAAACTTCAAAAGCAGCACCAATTATTCTTTCAGTCAAATCTTTATACAAAAATTTATCATTTATGTCTATGTCCTTTTGTGTTACTTTTTTGCTTACTGCCACAGAATTTTAGCCACAGAATTACACAGAATATCACAGAAGATTTTTTCATTATTTTTTTTATTTCGAACAGCTTTAAAATTCTTTTAAATCCGCATTTATCTTTCTGCTTCCTTCCGTGTGATTTTATGGCTCAATATTTTATATAAGTTAAATGAAAAAAACAAATTAGTTTTGAAGAGTTTATAGAATCTATAGAGATTATATAGTTTAAAGTCCTATAAAAAACCTTTTGCATCCGCATTTATTATTCTGTGTGATTCTGTGGCTTATTTATTTTAGCCACAGAATTTCACAAAATCTCATAGAAGATTTTTTTGCTTGGTTTTCTGTAATCTCATGCTTTTTTAAAATTGGCATTTCTGTGTCATTCTGTGTTCTTCTGTGGCTTATTT
>CAYREJ010000159.1:0-6090 GCA_964423235.1 uncultured Acidobacteriota bacterium
TGGTTTATAATTTTTTTGCCATTGAATTGGCTTTTAGCATTTGGAAAATACTGAACGGATACAAGAAGGATTGTTGAGTTTAAACATTTTTGAATTATAATAATTGAAAATGAATATAGTAATTAACTTAAATCCCTATTTATTTCAGCCAACAGGAGTCGGTATTTATGCCTATGAAATCTTTAAAAACTTATCAGCATTGAATAAAGTAGATTTAAATTTGATTGGCATTACCAGTTCTTGGAAATACAGGTTTAGGGCTGAAATTGAAGGTGCCAGAGTAATTGATCTGAAAATTCCAACGAGAATTTTTAATTTTCTTATGCATAGATTAAAATTTCCCCCTGTTGAAGTATTAACACACAGTAAAGTAGATATTATTCATATTCCATATCATTTTATGATGCCGAGCATAAGAGGGAAGAAAATTATTACAGTTCACGATATTTATTTTTTAGAAGAAGGAAGCCAATCTATGTTAGGAGATATTGAAATAGATAGAGGGATTTTTAAGCAATCTTTGAATGAAGCAGATTTAGTAATTTGTGATTCAGAATTTACAAGAAATAGGCTTATAGAAAAATATCCGAAATTAGATATGAAAACAACAGTGATTTATCCGGGAGCATCTGATGTAAATAAAATAATGATTGGGGCGAATGAAATTATTGAATATAGAAATAAATTTAAGATACCTGAAAATTATATATTATATGTTGGAACAATAGAAGAAAGGAAAAACTTGAAGCCACTAATAGAAGCAATGAAATTAGTAAATGATAAATATAGAGGAATGCATTTAATAATGGTGGGGAAAGTAGGATATAAAGGAGAAGAAATATTAAAACTAATACTGAATCATCCTTTTATAAGGTATTATGGATATATTAATGAAGAAGAAAAGGCATTTTTATATGCAGGTGCAAAAATGGTGGTTTTTCCTTCTTTAGAAGAAGGATTTGGTTTTCCATTATTAGAGGCAATGAGTTATGGTATTCCTGTGATTGCAGCAGAAGGAAGCTCTTTGAAAGAGATTGGTGGAGATGCAGCCTTTTATATTGATGCAAGAATAATTGAGGAAATAGCATCTGGGATATTTAAACTTATAGAAGATGAAGATGTTAGAAAAGATCTGGTTCAAAAAGGATTTGAGAGAGTTAAAAAATTCAGCTGGAAAGAGACAGCTATAAATCTTTATAGGACTTATAAAGACTTATTAAGCTAATATTTAATGGGGATAACGAAAATATCAGAATAAACTATAATAAGGAAAAAAATTTTGATAAGAAGAAATTCAAAAAAGGAATTTGAAGAGATTGTATTAGTAAGTGCTTGTTTAATAGGCATTCCTTGTAGATATGATGGGGATTCATCTTTTAAAGAAAGCTTATTAAAGGAGTTAATAGGCAAGATAGTAGTAAGTGTTTGTCCAGAATTAATGGGAGGGATGGGGGTTCCGCGTGTTCCGTTTGAATTGCCGAGTTTGAACTATGATAAGATTTTTGGCGGAGAAGAAAAAATAATGAATAAAGAGGATGAAGATATAACTGAGAAAGCTATAAATGGTTGTTTAAAAGTATTGGAGGTTTGTAAAGCTTTAGGTATAGAAAAGGCTTATTTAAAGGAAAATAGTCCGAGTTGTGGAGTTAATCAAGTATATATAAATGGAGTCAAGAATAAAGGGATGGGGATATGCGCTTATTTATTAAAAAAGAATGATATAATTGTCATAGGGGAATAATTAAAATTTATGAAGATAATAAAAGAAAGAGCAGTAGTTCTTGATTGTATAAATATTAATCGGTCTGATAAATTAATTACCTTTTATGGAGACAGCAATGGGTTGATTAAAGGAGTAGCAGAAGGGTCGAGGTTAATAAAGAGCAGATTTTTAGGATGCATGGAGTTAATGAATATAATAGATATTAGTTATTTTTTTAGAGAAAATAAAGATTTAGTAAATATAAGAGAATGCGAGATTATATCAAGTGTATGGAGGGTTGGCGAAAGCCCGGAGTATTATTTTTTCATATTTTATATTTGCGAGTTAGCGAAGGAATTTGCTACTGCTGGTATGGAAAATGTGCGGTTTTTTAATATCCTAAAAGAGATTAATAGGGGAATAAGAGAAAAGATTAAATTTAATATATTATCCCGGTGGGCAGAGATACAGTTTCTTCATGAGCATGGCGTATTTTCATATTTAAATATATGCACGACTTGTCGGAAGGATATTAGTAATTTTAATGAATTAAAGTATATAAACAAGGATGGGGAGTTGAAATGCAAAGCGTGCAGTAAAAGTGGGGACATTTTATTAGGCAATGATTTGCTTAAATTGATGAACAAATTACTTTATGCTAAAATAGGGCAATTAAATATAATGGAAAGTAAAGAAAAAGAACTAAAGCAGATTGGAAAGATTCTCAAGGAAATAATCCAAAATCATTTGCAAAAGAGTTTAAAATTTTATAATTTTTATAAGAAGACAATCGTGGGGATTGAGGACAAATTATCATAGGATTTACGATGATAACTTTTCAAGATGTAATTTTTAAATTAGAGCAATTTTGGGCGAAGCAAGGTTGCATAATTCATTATCCTTATGATGTAGAGGTGGGTGCAGGTACAATGCATCCGGAGACTTTTTTTAGAGTATTGGGTTCTGAGCCTTGGAAAGTTGCATATTTGCAACCATCAAGGAGACCGGCTGATGGAAGATATGGAGAGAATCCTAATAGATTATATAAGCATTTTCAATTTCAAGTAATAATGAAGCCTGTGCCTAAGGATATTCAAGATATTTATTTAGCCAGCATTTCTGCTTTAGGGATAGAAGCTAAAGAGCACGATTTACGCTTTGATGAAGATAATTGGGAGGCTCCTACTTTAGGAGCTTGGGGGATAGGATGGCAAGTTCTCTGCGATAATATGGAAATTACTCAATTTACATATTTCCAACAAGCAGGTGGATTTAACTTATTGCCAGTTTCAGTAGAATTAACTTATGGAATTGAAAGAATTACGGCTCTTATTAATAAAATTGATAATGTATTTGATATTCCTTGGAATGAATATTATAAATATAGAGATTTAAGATTTTTTGAAG
This sequence comes from uncultured Acidobacteriota bacterium, assembly GCA_964423235.1. Classification (GTDB taxonomy): domain Bacteria; phylum Acidobacteriota; class HRBIN11; order MFGW01; family MFGW01; genus CAYREJ01. Next base: position 3,110 of record CAYREJ010000159.1, read on the forward strand.
AACAACAGCATTCTATATATTCTTTTGAATTAGCTTCAATTGAAAGTTGCTATCAACTAATAAATATTTTTGAGCAAGAATGTTTAAGGTCCATAGAAGCAAAAATATGGCTTGCCGCATATGATTATTGCATAAAATGTTCTCATATTTTTAATATATTGGATGCAAGGGGAGCTGTTTCTGTATCTGAAAGAACGACTTTAATTTCAAGGATTAGAAATCTTTCACATCAAATAGCTAAATTGTATTTAGCTTCAAAAAATTCTTAAAATGATTTTATAGTTAGCCAATCTTATTTTTTTCATGATATAATCTTTATGTTAAATTGTTTATGGCAAAAGAATTATTAATAGAGATAGGGTGCGAAGAGATACCAGTGGAAGAACAAATATCTTTTCAGGAGCAAATACCTGAAAAATTTGATTTTTTATTAAAAGAAGCCAAAATAAATCATAGTAAACCAATAGTATATGCAACACCAAGGAGAATAGTAATTTATTTGGAAGATGTACAAGATAAGCAGCAGGATATGGTAAAAGAAATAATGGGACCGCCAGTAAAATTAGCTTTCGATGAAAAAGGCTCACCAACAGAAGCAGCTATTAGGTTTGCTAATGCTTGTTCAACTACTTTAGATAAATTAATAAAGAAAGAAACTAAAAAAGGTATTTATCTATTTTATAGGCAGAAAATAGAAGGTGAAAAAACGATTGTTCTTTTACCTGATATTATAAAGGAGCTATTGCATTCTTTAGAATGTAAAAAGCCTATGTATTGGGAAGATTCAAAATTTATGTTTATAAGACCTATAAGATGGATTTTAGCTTTGTATAATAATGAAATAGTTCCTTTAACAATAGCAGGTATTTCAAGCTCAAATATTACTAAAGGGCATAGATTTTTAGGCGAATCCTATATTGAAGTAAATAATTGGGAATCTTATACAAAAGAATTGGAAAAGAACTTTGTGATTCTGAATAACCATTCAAGGAAATTATTAATTCTTAATCAGATGAAAGAGATATTGATGCAACTAAATGCGAAGGTGAGAGAAGATGAAGAATTGCTTCAATATGCAGTTCATACAACTGAATATCCTTTAGCTATTCTTTGTGAGTATCCTGTTAAATTTTTATTTTTACCGGAAGAAATAATAATAACTTGCTTGAAAGTTCATCAAAAGGCTTTTTCTTTAGAGGATAAAGAAGGGAAATTATTGCCGTATTTTATTGTAATTGCTAATGTAGCAAAAGATGAGTCAGAAAATATAAAAACAGGCAATGAGAGGATTGCAATAGCAAGGTTAGAAGATGCTTCTTTTTTCTGGGAAGAAGATAAAAAGACTGGCTTATCAAAACTCAAGGGCTTGTTATCAAAATTAAGATTTCAAGAAGATGGAAGTAGTTATTTGGATAAAATAAATAGAATGAAAAGAATGATGAAATATTTATCTCAAGTTTTGAAATTAGGGTCGGATGAAGAATTAATAGCAATGGAGAGCTTAGAACTATGCAAGTGCGATCTTTCATCTAAGACAGTTGGGGAATTTCCAACACTGCAAGGAAAGTTGGGAGCTCTTCTGGCAAAAGAAGAAAAAATGAATAATGAAATTGTTCGGGCAATTTATGAACATTATCTTCCTAATAGAGTTGATGATCCGATACCATCAACTAAGATAGGAGCTTTAATTTCTCTATTGGATAAATTTGATAATCTTTGTGTTGGTTTTGCTAATTCTTTGGAGTATAGTGGTTCAAAAGACCCCTATGGATTAAGAAGAAATGCCATTGGTCTTTGTAAGATTTTAATGGAATACCCTTTCTTTATTTCTATTGAGGGATTTGCAAAAGTTTTTCAAGAAAATTTAAAAATGCCTATCAAAAACAATAATTGGATAAAAGAATTAAAAGAATTTTTGATAAATAGATTTAGGTTTCTTACCGAACAAAAGCGAATTAAATACGATATTATTAATTCTGTTCTTGCAGTTGAAAATGATGATTTACATGATGCGTATCTTAGATTAAATGCTCTTAATGAATTTTGCAATGAAGAAGTTTTTAAAAAAGATTTATTATCTCTTAAAAGAGTTAACAATATTCTTAAAAACCAAAAACCTTTTCATATCATAGATACTTCTCTTTTTTTCCAAGAAGAGGAAAAGGAACTTTATCAGCTTTGGTTAGTATTAAAGGAAGAATGGAAAATTTACTTAATAATGAAAAATTATAAGAATGCTTTGAAATCGCTGACTCCAATTGCAAGAGGAATTGATAAGTTCTTTGATAATGTTTTGGTGATGGCTGAAGATATAAAGGTAAGAAATAATAGATTAGCTATTTTGAATAATATAAATGGGATTATTTTACAGTTTTTTGATATATCGGAATTGAGTTTATAGAGTTTATAGAGTTGAGAGTTTATAGAGTTCCACAAATACTACCGCTTCTTAATTTATATTATCTTATTGGTAAAGCATAAATTTGGATTGAGTTTGTAGAATTAATAGAGTTAAGAGTTTATAATAAACTGAAGAACTCTCAATTTGAATTGACTTTATAGAGTTGAGAGTTTATAGAGTTGCACAAGTATATGAGCTCCTTTCGTAAGATGATAATAAATTGTGGAACTCTCAACTCTACAAACTCTATAAACTCTAAAAACTCTATTTTATCAGTAGTAATTAAAGTAAAGACCGAGAGCTACTGCAAGGAATTTTGCCATTTGAGCACGCGTTATATAATCATTTGGACAGAAATTGCCGCCTCCGCATCCGCCTGTAATTCCGGATTTAGCGAGAGCTTCAACAAATTGGAAGAATGGATTTGAAGGTGGGACATCGCTAAATGTAGCAGTGCCTGGGGCAGGACTGACTTGCAACTGATATAAGATACGGACTGCACTAAATGCTGTAGAGGTATCGTTAGCTGAAAGTCCTACTTCTGCCCAGTAAGTCCAATCCCAGTTATTAACAGTTTCGG
>CAYREJ010000160.1:0-6069 GCA_964423235.1 uncultured Acidobacteriota bacterium
GAAAATCTTGTGTTAATCTCGTGGTTTAATTTTAAACGATATTGTTTTTATGAAGTATGATAACAATTTTGATTAGTTCTTTGGAGAAAACTGATTAATTACTAATTTAAAATTTGAATCGCAGCATTTTAAATGATAAAATTTCATTTTAATAAAAGGTTTCATAAGATTGATGGAAGATAAATTAGAGAAATCATTGATAGAAATTTCTAATTGGGTATGGGGACTGCCATTAATAATTCTATTATTAGGTACAGGAATTTTTCTTACAATACTTTTAAAGGGTGTTCAATTTAGGAAGCTTTATTTTGCATTATATTTAGCATTTGTAAAGAGGAGGGAGAAGGGAGCCAGAGGTGATATATCACATTTTCAAGCATTAATGACAGCTTTAGCAGCAACTGTAGGGACAGGAAATATAGCAGGAGTTGCGACGGCAATAGCTTCAGGAGGTCCGGGCGCTTTATTTTGGGTGTGGATTACTGCATTATTTGGTATGGCTACTAAATATGCTGAAGCTGTTTTGGCAGTTAAATATAGAATAGAAGATGAAAAAGGGCAGATGAGTGGTGGTCCAATGTATTATCTTAGTATCGGATTAAGAAGGAAAGAATTGGGGTTTTTATTTGCCTTATTTGCATCAATAGCTGCTTTTGGAATAGGAAATATGGTGCAAGCTAATTCAGTAGCAGATGCAATGAAAGACACCTTTAAGATTCCTACTTATATTACAGGAATAATTTTATCTATAATAACCGCTTTGGTCATTTTAGGAGGGATAAAAAGTATAGGCAAGTTTACCGGAGTACTTGTTCCGATTATGATCATAATTTATATGAGCGGGTCAATTTTAATCTTAATATTGAATTTCAGAGCTTTGCCGGCGGCAATAATTTTAATAATAAAATCTGCTTTTACTCCGACAGCAGCGGTGGGTGGCTTTGCTGGTGCTGCAGTATCACAAGCTATCCGATATGGTGTAGCCAGAGGAATTTTCTCTAATGAATCCGGATTAGGAAGTTCCCCTATTGCAGCAGCCGCTGCTCAAACCTCTCATCCATCAGCTCAAGCATTAGTTTCTATGACGCAAACTTTTATTGATACTATCATAGTATGTTCTATGACAGGATTAGTTATTATAACGACTAATGCTTGGCATACTAACCTTAGCGGAGCCCCTCTTTCTTCATATGCTTTTAATGCTGGCTTACCTAATTTAGGCAATTATATAGTGGCAATTGGCTTAATTCTCTTTGCTTATTCTACTATACTTGGCTGGAGTTATTATGGGGAAAAATCTATTGAATATCTTTTAGGCTATAAAGCTATACTTCCTTACCGAATTATATGGTGTGTTGTTGTTTTTTTCGGGTCAATTGCTAAATTAGACTTAGTATGGCATTTAGCTGATATTATGAATGGTTTAATGGCTTTTCCTAATTTAATAGGTCTAATAGGATTAAGCCCAATTATCCTTTATGAAACAAAAAATTATTTACAATTGAAAATCGGTGCCTAAAATTATTTTATGCTTTCATAATAGGAAAAGGAGGTTCATCTATGAATAAACGAATAATAATTGTCATGCTGATTATATATACTGTTTTGATTAATGTAGCTAAGGCAGAGGAACAAATTTATTCTCGGGAATTAAATGAGCTGAATTGGATAGAAATTCAAAAATGGGTTCCCTCAAAAATAGATACAGTTATATTGCCTGTTGGAACAATTGAACCACATGGAGTTATCAACAATGGAGCCGATAATATTATGCCGGAAACTTTGGCAAAAAGATTAGCAGTTCCTATTAATGCTCTCATTGCACCATTGATTCCTTATGGATTAACTGAATCTTTAGCTCCATATCCGGGTGCCTTCGGTATTACTGAAAATACATTTAAAGCTTATGTAGAAGAAGTCCTTATCGGTTTATATCATTGCAAATTCAAAAATATAGTAATACTAAATGGACACGGACCTAATTATAAGATCCTGAAAGAACTTGCAGTAAAGATTTCTCATAATTATCCTGTAAGAATATTAGCAATTAATTGGTGGGCTTTTACTGATGATATTACAAGGGAAGTTTATAAGCAAGAAGGAGGACACGCTGGTATAAATGAGAATGCAGCAATTATGGCAGTTAATCCTTCTTTGGTTAGAAAAGAATATTATACTCCGGAATTAGCGCTTCCATTAAATGATTCTTGGTTTGCCAGCCCTTATCCTGCAAGCATTCTTTTATACAAAGAAGGAGAAGGTTATCCAGACTTCGATGCTAAAAAAGCGGAAATCTATTTGAATAAAGTAGTAAATAAACTTGAAAAACTCATAAAAGATGTTATATCAAAATGGAATAAATTTGGGTTATAAAGATTGAAGATATTCTCCCATTCACATATTCATTCAAATTACTGTATTTGGTATATATAAAAAATCAAAATTTATTATGTGCTCTATTTCCAAAAGAAAGAAAAATAAACCTCATATCTGTTATAATTAATAGGAACCAAATGAAGAATAAAATCTGTTTATCCATCGGTGCTAATAATATTAGAGAGATAAGAAGTATTATAGAAAAAACTAAAGAATTAATTGATATTTATGAGATAAGATTAGATTATTTAAAAAATACAAAAGAAATATTGGATTATCGGATTCCTTGCAAGACGATATATACATTCCGAACAAAATCACAAGGTGGATTGTATGAAGGCAATGAAGAAGAAAGGATTAATCTTCTTCTTGAGATTGTTAAAACATATCCTTCATCATTTATTGATTTAGAATTTAATTTGAATAAAGATGTTTTTTATAATTTTAATAAATATGCCGAGACAATTTGTTCTATTCATAAATTTCATGATGAAATCTCCGATGAAGATTTTGATGAGCTATTTAGGAAGCCTGCAGAAGTTTATAAAGTAGCTTTCTTACCTAATAGCATAAGGGATATTTTTAAGGCTTTGCAAAAGGTATCAAAGTATAAGACCAATAAAAAGATATTATTTATTGCAATGGGCAATTTAGGTATTTGGACAAGAATTTTATCAATATTTCTTGACAATCCTTGGACATATATTGCTTATACATATGGAAAGGAAACTGCTGAAGGACAAATTAGTTTAAACCAAGCTTTTACTTTATATAGATTAAAAGAGATTGATACTTCTTATAAAGTATATGGTATCATCGGTAAGCCTTTGGAACATTCTTTTTCGCCAATCATTCATAATTTTTCTTTTAAATATCTTAACTATAAAGGCATATATGTTCCTTTTGAGATTGATAACCTTGAAAAATTTTTAAGCGAAATAAGGAAATATATCCCTTTGGAGGGATTGAGTGTAACTCTTCCATATAAGAAAGAGGCTTTAGAATATATTGATTATTTAGATGAAGATGTTGCCCAAATTGGCTCATTGAATACAATTAAATGGGAAAATGAGAAGTGGTGTGGATATAATACTGATTATAAAGCTTTTATGAATTCATTGGTGAAAGCAATTAATCCGGAAAAGGCAAGAGTATTAATTCTTGGTGCGGGAGGTGTGGCTAATTCTGTTATTTATGCACTTAAAAAATTTAATGCAGATATAGCTATTTCAAGCAGGAATAATGAAAAGGCTTTTGATTTAGCTAATTTATTTGATATAAAGGCTATAAAATGGGAAGAAAAGCAATTCTATGAGTATGATATATTGATTAATGCGACGCCAGTTGGGATGTACCCTGACACTACTTCAAAGCCAATAGAGATTAAGGAAGGCGAAGGGAAAGTTATTTTTGATCTGATTTATAATCCAATGAAAACAGCTTTACTTGAGGAAGCTGAAGAAAAGGGTGCCAAAATAATTAATGGGTTAGATATGTTTATTGAACAAGCAATTGAGCAATTAAATATATGGATAGGTAAATCTCCGCCTAAAGAAATGCTTCTTGAAGTAGCAAAAAATATTTATGATGAAGCTTATTAGGATAGAGTAGTGGGAGTAAAGATTATTGCGAATCTTTCTGCAAGATGCGTATGGTTTTCTCAACAGCTTTTGCTGTCTTTTCAATATCGGATTTACTATGAGCGAAAGAAATGAAACATGCTTCAAATTGTGATGGAGGGAAATAGACTTTATTATTAATCAAGCCCCAAAAGAATTTAGAGTATTTCTTAGCATCAGCATTTTTTACATCATCAAAATTTTTAGGTCTTTTATCAAGAAAGAAGCAAGTAAACATAGAACCGGCTCTATTTATTGTAACTTTTAATTTATTTTCTTCAAAGATATCAGATAATTTATGAGTTAATTCAGCACATAAGTCATTTATTTTTTTATAGCTTTTGAATTTCTTTAAAATTTTCAAAGTAGTTATCCCTGCTATCATAGCTACTGGATTTCCTGATAATGTTCCGGCTTGATAAACATCTCCTTCAGGAGATATTAAGTCCATAATCTCTTTTCTACCACCATAAGCTCCAACAGGAAATCCTCCCCCTATAATTTTGCCTAATATAGTAATATCAGGCTTTATTTCATAAATATTTTGAACTCCACCATAACATATTCTGAACCCTGTAATTACTTCATCAAAAATTAGTAATATTCTTTCTTCCTTACATAATTTAGCTAAACCAGTCAAGAAACCATTCTCGGGCAGAACAACTCCCATATTAGCAGCTATCGGCTCAAGAATAATTGCTGCAATCTCATTCTTATTCTTTTCTATGGCATCTTCTACGGCTGTTATATTATTGTAAGGAAGGCTGATAGTATTTTTTGCTATCTCATCTAATATCCCTTTAGAGGCTGGAACTCCATAAGTAGCTAAACCGGAACCAGCTTTCACTAATAAATCATCATAATGACCATGATAACAACCATCAAATTTTATAATCTTGCTCTTACCTGTAAATGCACGAGCAACCCTTATAGCACTCATTACTGCTTCTGTTCCTGAATTTACAAATCTTATTTTTTCTATACTCGGAATTGCTTCTATTATTAGCTTTGCTAATTCTATTTCATAACGATTGCACGCACCAAAAGAAGTTCCCTCCTGTAAAACTGAATTTATTGCCTTGAGAACCTTCGGATGGCAGTGCCCCAAAATTAATGGACCCCAAGAATTCACATAATCAATGTATTCATTTTGATCTACATCTATAATTTTAGACCCTTTCCCTTTATTTATAAAAATAGGATTCCCGCCAACGCTTTTAAAAGCTCTTACAGGACTATTTACTCCACCTGGCATTATTCTTTTTGCTTCATTATAATATCTCTGCGATTTTGTAAATTTCATATTATATTTTTATTAACTTTTGCTTTAAAATTTCTGGAATATATAATTGCTGAAATATTGTTGCCTTTTGACTTTTAAAGTTATTATCATCTTATTACTTTCATTGAATAGTTAGAAATTTCTCGTAAAGAGTTATTAATTTTTCTTTTACAGCAGCATCCCCTTTTGAAAGATCAGAAACTATTTCGTCTCGCTTTATATCAGAATCTGCTATTTTATCTTTAACTATTGGGTTATCTTTAAAATTTTCCCACTTCTGTATAAAAGTTTTAAATTTTTCTAATGCAATTCCATAATTTTTCTTATCTGTTTCAAGAATAACTTCAGATAAAATTTCTTTAATTCTACTAAATTCAATGCGATTATTAAGAACTTCTTTTTCTTCTTTGAGAGCTTTGCTTTGCTGATTAAAAGCTTCTTCATTCTTCTGAATGGTAGCTTCAAGGGATTTTACTTTTAAATGTTCAGGATAATAACTGACAAGTGAAGCAAGAATTATAACAACGATAAGCAAAAGAATTTGATATTGAGTTTTCATAAACTAACCTCCAAAAAATTAGAATTTAATTATATTTAATACATTAAGCTAAGTCAATAATTAGAGTTTATAGAGTTTGTAGAGTTGAGAGTTGAGAGTTCCACCATTTCTTGCCTTTGTCCCTATCTTCCTATCTTCTTATCTTCCTATCTTCTTATCTTCCTATTAATCTCTCACTTGGATTTCATAAGTATAAAAATCAATCGTAATTGGTAAGTTTTCTCCAAATGCTA
>CAYREJ010000161.1:0-6062 GCA_964423235.1 uncultured Acidobacteriota bacterium
CTAACTTCTTAACTTCTTCTCCCTTTGCACTCTTTGCAAGGAACTCGCTAACTCGCAATTAAATAATAAAAAATTATAATTATTTATGCTTGTCTTCCCAATGCCTCAATAACTTCTTATAAATTGCTTTAGCTTGTTGATAAGCATATTCTAAACTTTTATTATTATCAATTACAAAATCAGCATATTTAATTTTTTCATTAGAAGATAATTGAGCGCTAATACGCTTTTGAGCTTCATCTGAAGATATTTTATCCCTAAGGATTAGTCTCTCAATTTGCAATTCCGGTTTTGAATCTATTACAATAAGATAATCAAATATATCTAAAAAATTAGCTTCTATAAGTAAAGGAGCACTTACAATAATTATCTTCTTATCAATGGCTTCATTTATTTTTTCTATAATAGCATTAATAACAGCAGGATGCGTAATTCTATTTAATTTTAATCGGTATTCTTCTGAAGAAAATACTAATGAAGACAAATATTTTCTATTTAAGGAACCATCTTCATTAATAACCGAAGAACCAAATTCAAAAGCAATTAATTTTACCAAAGCGCTATTCGGCATAGTGAGCTCTTGATATATCTTGTCCGCATCAATAACATAAGCACTCAATTTCCTAAAATATTCAGATAAAACTGATTTCCCCGAAGCAATGCTCCCTGTCAACCCTACTATAATAGAATAATTATTTTTAATCATGCTTCTAATTAAATCCCTTTTTTCCCTTTATAAAGATTTAGTCTAAATATTCTACCATTAAAAATTTAGTCCTAAATTTCACTAAATTATTTCCGTAAGAAGCAATTACGATGAATACTGTTTTTTACAAGCTAACAAAGTATTTTTCATCAGCATAGCCACCGTCATAGGACCGATGCCGCCCGGCACTGGTGTATAATAAGAAGCTTTTTTATAAGCTTTTGGATGAACATCCCCCACGAGAACATACCCCTTCTTTCTGAAGGTCTCTTTTTTTGAATCATCGTCATTGAATATATTCATCACTTCCTTCTCATCTATTAGCTTATTAATTCCTACATCAACTATTATAGCCCCTTCATTTATATATTGGGGTAAAATAAAAGCAGCCTTTCCAACCGCAACAAAAATTATATCGGCTCTTTTTAGGAGTTTATCGAGATCCTTTGTTTTTGAATGACAGATAGTAACAGTAGCATTATTTTGTAATAATAATAATGATAAGGGCTTTCCTACAATATCGCTTCTTCCTATTATTATGCAGTTTTTTCCTTCCAGATTAATTCCATGATGCTTCAATAAATATATAATTCCACCCGGTGTGCAGGGATTCCACCATTGCCTTCCTGCCATCAATAATCCCATATTATATGGATGCAATCCATCTACATCCTTATCCGGAGAAATTGTTTCAATTATTTTTTCTTTCCTAATATGAGAAGGAAGAGGAAGCTGAACTAAAATGCCATTCGTCTCTTTTTGTTCATTCAATTCCTGAATAAATTTTATCAAAGCTTCTTCAGATACATCCTTATCAAAATGATTTGTCTTAGATATTATGCCTACTTTTTCACAAGCTCTTGTTTTGTTGCCCACATAGATTTTGGAAGCTTCATCATCACCCACAAGTATAACTTCCAACTTCGCCCTTATATTATGCTTTGCTAACTTCAAAATATCTTCTTTAACTTCTTGTAATAATTTTTCAGCAGCTAAATTCCCATCAAGTTTTATTGGCTCATTTTTTAACTGCCGCCATTCTTTTTTTCTTTTCATAAGTTCGCCATAAAAGAATAATAACAGAAGCTATATAAATGCTTGAATAGGTTCCCGTTATTATTCCTATAAATAGCACAAAAGAAAAATCGTTTAATGTTTTCCCGCCAAAAAAGAAAAGCATTGCAACAGCAAATAGTGTAGTAAGAGATGTTAATAGAGTTCTACTTAAAGTTTGATTAATACTTGTATTGATTATTATATCTAATGCTTTACCTCTCATAACATTCAAATTCTCTCTTATTCTATCATATACAACTATTGTATCATTTATTGAATAACCAATTAATGTAAGGAATGATGCAATAACAGGTAAATTAATTTCTCTATTGGTTAAAGTAAAAATGCCTAAAGTAATAAGCACATCGTGAATTAAACATAGAACAGCTGCAACTCCCCATAATAATTCAAATCTAATCCAAATATAAATTAGCATCCCAGCTAAAGCAAAAAATACTGCCCAGAAAGCTTTTGTTTGCAATTCTTTACTTACATGTGGACCTACCGTCTCAGTCCCCTCTATTATTAAATGACTTAAATAAAATTTATTTTTTATTAATTTTATAATAGATAAAGGAACCCCTTCAATATCATTTAATTCTTTAAAATCTTTAAAAATTCCCCCCAATTCTAATCTTTTATTTATAATTTTTTCTGCATAATCATTATATCTTTCAGTTAATAAATCGCTTGTATCAGAAAGCTTAAAGGGATTTTCCTTAATTAAAAAATCTCGCAAAGAATCTTTTCCAATTTGGTTTAAATCATATTTGTTTTCAGTATTGATTCCTTTATCAAAATGATTATGAAGCGCATCATTAACTTTTTTTGAATAAGTATTTAATATTTTTTCAATAGCATCTTCGCCTTCTCCTTTCTTTTGTTTAGGCATTCTAATCCTAATTTGAACTTCTTTATTTTCCTTGCCGACATGCTGAATAATACTATCTCCTAATCCTATTTTAGATAAAGCATTACGGACATCTCCAGTTGATACGGGTTCTTTAAATTTAGCTAAAACTATTATCCCGCCTGAGAAATCTATTCCCAACAAAGGACCCCCTTTAATAGCGATATCAACCAATCCAAACAATATCAATGCAGATGAGAGAATAAGAAAAAATGTTTTATATTTCATGAAATCAATATTTACTTTAATATAATATGGCATTTTACCTCCTGTTTTTATGATTATTAATTTAAAGAATTAGATGCTGAGAGCTTGAAGCTTCCTTTCTCCAATAAAAGAATCAAAGATTACACGAGAAACGAAGACAGCTGTAAACATATTGGATAATATACCGATGATCAGTGTTAAAGCAAATCCGCGAACAGGTCCTGTCCCAAACATATATAAAAAAATTGCACCTAAGATAGTAGTTAAATTAGAATCTACAATTGTTAAGAAGGCTCTTGAGAAACCCGCTTCAATAGAGGATCTAACTGTTTTACCTAAAGCCAGTTCTTCCTTAATTCTTTCAAAGATAAGTATGTTAGCGTCAACAGCCATTCCGATTGTTAAAACTATTCCGGCGATACCCGGCAGAGTTAAAGTAGCATGAAAATAAGCTAGGACCGCGAAAATAATTAATATATTTAATAGTAGAGCTACAACTGCATTGACACCACTCAATCGGTAATAAAAAAGCATAAATAATATAACTAAAGAAGCTCCTATTAATCCAGCCAACAGTCCTTGTCGGATAGAATCTCTCCCTAATGTAGGACCGACAGTTCTTTCTTCTAAGATTTCTAAACTAGCTGGAAGAGCACCTGTTCGCAGCACCAAAGCTAAATCTTCTGCTTCTTGAATAGAAAAATTTCCTGTTATTCTACCGGCATTATAAATGGCTTCCTGTATAGTCGGGGCAGACATCACTTTATTATCTAATATAATAGCCATCCTCTGTCCCTTATTCTCCATTGTAAACTTCCCAAATGTATCAGCTGAATCCCTTTTGATTTCAAAGTCAACTTCCGGCATTCCATAATTATCTGTTCCTCTTCGGGCAGTTCTTAAATCATTTCCAGAAATAGGAGAGTTCTTTCTTAAAAGATAAAAACCAGCCTCCTTTTCTATAACTCTTCCTGATTCATCTTCAGTTTTAATAGGCTTTGCCGGCAATATATAAGAATTAGCAGGCAGTTTTCCTTGATACCTATTCAATAATGCTTCTTTTGAAACATCATAATCCATTACAATCTTAAATTCTAATGCTGCTGTTTCTTTCAAAAGATTCTTTACTCTATTAGGATCATCAACTCCAGGTAATTCAACAATTATCTTATCTCCTTTTAAACCTTGTCTTTGAACTACCGGCTCCGTTAATCCAAATTCATCAATTCTACTTCTTAGAATTTCTAAAGCTTGCCGAACTGCTTGATCGCGAATTTCGCTCTCTTGCGCTGGCAGAATCTTTAAAATTGCCACTCCTGCCTTTTCAGTAGGTTCCATTTGAACTACTGTAAAATCTTTCTCAATTATTTTTTTAAAATCCCTTTCTTTATTAGCATCTGCCAATTGAACTTTAATAGAAGCTATATCATTAGTTTCAACTGAGGTAATTTCTATATCCTTTTTTTTCGCCGCCTCCTTGATAATGTCCCCTAATCTATCCCTTTCAGATTTTACTGCTTCATCCGTTTTTACTAATAAAACTAAATGCATTCCGCCTTGCAAATCTAAACCTTTATTCAAGGGTAAAAATTTTACTCCGAGTATGCACAAAATTGAAATAGATCTTATAAGGATATATTTCCAAAGCAATTTTCTCATATTCCCTCCTATTTTTCTTTCCGCTCTTCCGGTTGAAATCCGGCTATAGCACTTTTATCAATTGTTATTAGCACATTAGGAGCTATCTTTAATTTCACTGTCTTCTCTTCAATCCCTGTTATTATTCCATAAATCCCACTATTTGTTATAACTTTATCCCCATTCTTTAATGAAGCTAAAAAATTCCTATGCTTCTTTTGCGCTCTCAACTGCGGATACATTATTATAAAATAAAATGCAATAAAAATAATAATAAGCGGCAGCATCCCTACCAATAGGCTTGGCTGCCCTCCATCACTATTATTTAAATATGTAAGCATAACTATATTCACTTCATTCCTCCATATCTCTTTCGTTTAAATCCTCGCATTCATATTGATTCAAAAAATCTTTTGCGAATTTTTCAAATTCTTTATTCATTATGCTTTCTCTTATCATCCTCATTAAATTTATATAAAAAAAAAGATTATGAATTGAATTAAGTATATACGAATTATATTCTTTTGACAAGAATAAATGCCTGAGATAAGCTTTAGAAAAATTCTTACAAGTATAACAGCAACAATTTTCATCAATAGGGCTATGATCATATTTATATTTTTCATGTTTTATTATAATTTTACCTTTACTTGTAAATAGACAGCCGTTTCTGGCGTTGCGTGTTGGCAATACGCAATCAAACATATCAACACCTAAAGCTACTGCTTTGATTATATCAGGAGGGGTTCCCGAACCCATTAAATAAACAGGCTTGCTACGAGGAAACCTTTCTAAACAAAATTCTACAATCTCTAACAACAATTCTTCAGGCTCTCCTACACTTAGTCCACCAATCGCATAACCTCTAAAATCTATTTCCAGCAATTTTTCAATGCAATATCTTCTTAAATCTTTATAAGTGCCACCTTGAATAATCCCAAATAAAAGCAATTCCTTTTTTGAATGAACCTTTTTACATCTTTCAGCCCAAGAAATGGTCAGCTCAACTGATCTTTTTGCATCATTATAAGAAGAAGGATAAGGCAAACATTCATCTAAAACCATCATTATATCTGAATTAAATATTTCCTGAGCTTCAATAGCACTCTCCGGTGAAAGAAAATGACTGCTTCCATCAATATGAGATTGAAATTGAATTCCTTCATTTTGAACTTTCCGAAGTTGACTCATACTGAATATTTGAAAACCTCCACTATCGGTTAATATAGGTTTTTGCCACCCTATAAAGTTATGTAGTCCGCCAAATTCTCTTATCACTTCTAAACCAGGTCTTAAATACAAATGATATGTATTAGCTAAAATTATTTCTACTCCTATTTCTTCTAAAATATTATTTGGTACCCCTTTAATAGCTCCAGCAGTAGCTACCGGAATAAAAATAGGTGTCTTTATCTCTCCATGAGCTGTCCTTAATAAACCTACTCTTGCTCTTTTGTAATCTGAAGAAAATAATATTTCAAACATTTCTTTTTTTTAAATTTGCTATTTTATCATAAAGATTATGAAATCTATAATTTTCCACAT
>CAYREJ010000162.1:0-6015 GCA_964423235.1 uncultured Acidobacteriota bacterium
AAATAATTATTTCACGCAAAGACGCAAAGCTCGCAAAGATTATTTTATTTCCTTAGCTTCCTTTTTTTGCTCTTTGCGCTTTTAAGAGGACCTCGTTAAACTCGCTAACTCGTAATAAATAAAATATAATTTATAAAGTTTAGAGCTCCACCATTTCTTACCTTTTTCCCTTCAATCGCTCTTTCTAAAAGATCATATTCTTGAAAAATAGTCAGAATTTGTGGAACTCTACAAACTCTCAACTCTATAAACTCTATAAACTCATTACAAGCATTGACTTTTTAATGAAATATAATTAAAATTCACAATTTAGAATAATTAATCTAAATTAACAACATAAGGAGGCTATTGGTAAAAAAAATGAGTGATAAAGATTACAAAGACACTTTGAATTTGCCGAAAACAGAATTTCCAATGAAAGCATCTTTAGTAAATAGAGAGCCAATTCAAATAAAGAAATGGGATGAAATGAATTTATATAAAAAGATAAGAGAGGCTAAAAGAGGGTGCAAGAGGTTTTTACTTCATGATGGACCTCCTTATGCTAATGGAAAGATACATATGGGAACTGCTTTAAATAAGATACTTAAAGATTTTGTAATAAAATCAAAAACGATGATGAATTATGATTCTCCTTTTGTTCCGGGTTGGGATTGTCATGGATTACCGATAGAATTGCAAGTGGATAAGATGTTAGGGGAAGCAAAGAAAAATAAAAGTATATTAGAATTTAGATTAGAATGCAGGAAATATGCAGAGAAATACATAAATATACAAAGAGAAGGCTTCAAGAGATTAGGCTGTATCGGTAGGTGGGAGGAGCCATATTTAACGATGGCACCTTTTTATCAATCAGTAATTACAAGGACTTTTGGAAAATTTGTCAAGGATGGATTAGTGTATAGGGACGTAAAACCGATTCATTGGTGTTATTCTTGTCATACAGCTTTAGCGGAAGCTGAGATTGAATACAAAGATAAAATTTCTCCTTCTATTTATGTTAAATTTAAAGTAGATGAAAGCTGGCGAGATAAAATATCAGAAGAAGAAATAACTTCTTCTTATGTAGTAATATGGACGACAACACCTTGGACATTGCCAGCGAATCTTGCCATTGCATTACATCCGGAAGCCTCCTACATATCTTATAAAATAGGAGAAGAAATTTATATATTAGCAGAGAATCTTATTGAAAATTTTAAAAAAGAAGTTGGACTGGCAGATGGAAGAATCGTAAAGAAATTTTTAGGAAAGGCACTGGAGGGGTTGACAGTTTATCATCCTTTAGCGGAGAGGAAGAGCTTGATGGTATTAGCTGATTATGTAAGTTTATCAGAGGGGACTGGCTGTGTTCATACAGCGCCAGGGCACGGACAAGAAGATTACCTTACAGGTCTTCAATACGGGTTGAAACCTTTTTCTCCTTTGGATGATGATGGAAGATTTACTTCGGAAGTTCCTAATTATAAAGGATTACATGTTTTTGATGCTAATGAAATTATTGTGGAAGATTTAAAGAAGGAGAAGAAATTAATAGGATTATCCAAGATACAACATTCTTATCCACATTGCTGGAGATGCAAGAATCCAGTAATATTTAGAGCCACTGAGCAATGGTTCATTTCATTGGATAAAGAGAATTTAAGGAAGAGGGCATTAGAAGCGATAAAGAGAATAAAATGGATACCGGAGTGGGGAGAGGATAGGATATACCAGATGGTAGAGAATAGACCGGACTGGTGTATTTCTCGGCAAAGGAATTGGGGAGTTCCCATTATACAATTCAGATGTGAAGAATGCAGTGCTTTTTTAGAAGATGAAAGAATCTATGATTATGTAGCGGATATTTTTGAAAAAGAAGGAGCCGATGCTTGGTACAGGATGAGCGAGAAAGAGCTATTGCCGGAAGGGACACAATGCAAATGCGGCAGCACAAATTTTAAAAAAGGCAAAGATATATTAGATGTGTGGTTTGATTCAGGGACATCTCATGAAGCGGTTATGGCTAATGATAAGGAATTAGCTTGGCCATCGGATTTATATTTAGAAGGGAATGATCAATATCGTGGTTGGTTTAATAGTTCTTTGTTAATAGGGGTGGAGCTTCATAATGAAGCACCATATAAGATTTGTGTAACTCATGGAATGGTTGTTGATGAAAAAGGATATAAAATGTCTAAGACTTTAGGTAATTATATTGATCCTGAAGAGATAATTTTTAAATATGGAGCAGAAATATTAAGAGCTTGGGTAGCTATGGTAGATTACAAAGAAGAGGTAAGGGTAAGCTTTTCACTGATAGAAAAGATAGCAGAAGCTTATAGGAAATTAAGAAATACTTGCCGCTTTATATTAGGCAATATCTCTGATTTTGATCCGATAAAAGATAGCATAGAAGATAATAAATTGATGGATTTGGATAAATGGGCTTTAATGATATTGAAAGAATTAGAAGATAGAGTGATAAAAGCTTATGAAAATTATGAATATCATATAGTTTATCATTCCTTGCAAAACTTTTGTGTAGTAGATATGAGCGCTTTTTATCTTAATGTATTAAAAGACAGGTTATATGTAATGAAGAAAGATTCTTATGAAAGAAGAAGCGCACAGACCGTTCTTTTTAAAATAATCAATTCTATGGTTAGATTAATGGCGCCTATATATTCTTTTACCGCTGATGAAATTTGGCAATATATGCCTAATTTTGAAAGCAAGAAAGAATCTATACATTTAGAAAACTTTATTAGGACAGATATTAGTTTTTTAGAAGAGGGCTTCGGAAAAAGATGGGGAAAATTTTTAAATCTAAGGGAGAATGTTCTTAAAGAATTAGAAATAGCTCGCCAAAAAGACTTGATACATGATTCTTTGGAAGCAAGAATTATATTAAAAGTTCCAGCGACAGATTATGATTTTTATTCTTCTTATATAAATACACTGAAGGAAATATTTATAGTTTCTCAATTAGAGATTGAAAGTGGAGATAAATTAGATATTATAGTGGAAAGAGCTAAGGGGAAGAAATGTTTAAGATGTTGGAACTATGATGAAGGAGTAGGAAGCTTTCCGGACAATGAAGATGTTTGTGCAAGATGCTATAATATTCTATCTACACTGAATAAATGATTATATCACGAATAATAAAAGGCTTTTTTAAGACGCTATTTTTTATAATCACACTAATAATAGCAGGAGTTCTTTCCGCATACATAACCATGCATTTGATAATAGGGGGTGGAGAAACGAAGGTTCCTAATTTAATAGGAAAAAGTGTTAAAGATGCAGTAGAGGTATTATCAAAATATGATTTGAATATAGCTATTTCTAAAACAAAGAAATATGATGATAAAATTCCAGCTAATTATATAGCAGTTCAGAATCCACCAGCGGGTTCAATAATAAAAAAAGGAAGGAAGATAGAAGTTATTTTATCCGGTGGGACAGAGAAAATAGAAATCCCATCATTAATTGGAATGAAAGAGAGGGAAAGTCTTATATTAATACAGCAACTTGATTTGGCGATAGGGAATATTTCTTCAATTTTTGATAAGAATTTACCCACTGGGATTATATCTCAATATCCGAAGGCAGGAAGTAAAGTATTTCGGGGAACATTAGTAGATTTGCTTGTTAATAAAGGAGAAGAAGAAGTATATTTTATGCCGGATTTGATAGGAAAGAATATGGAAGCAGTTATAAATTTTTTTAATAAAAATAATATAAGGATAGGGAGCTTGAAAGTAGAAGAATATCCCGGTATTGCTTCAAAGACTGTAATTAAGCAATATCCTGAAATAGGATACCCCATTAAACCAATGATGACAGTAAATTTAACTATAAGCAAATGAGAGAAAATAATGGAAAAGAAATTATTGCCTTCAATATTATCAGCTGATTTTGGATACTTAGCAGAGCAAATAAAGATGGTAGAGGAAGCCGGAGCAGATATGCTCCATATTGATATTATGGATAACCATTTTGTTCCTAATCTAACAATAGGTCCGGTTGTTGTCGGCTGGATAAGAAAATATTCAAAATTAGATTTTGATGTTCATTTAATGATAAAGAAGCCAGAAAGCCTAATAGAACCTTTTATTGAAGCCGGAGCTAATTTAATTTCTGTTCATTATGAAGATTGCATCCATTTGCATAATATAATAGATAAAATAAAAAAAGCTGGGCTTAAAGCTGGGGTAGCAATAAATCCAGCTACATCTCTGGCTTGCCTTGAGGAAATTATTTCGGATGTTGATTATATCCTTTTGATGAGCGTTAATCCTGGTTTCGCTTCTCAAAAATTCATTCCATCCACTTTAGAAAAAATTAAAAGGTTGAGGAAACAATTGCAAGAAATTAACTTGCATAAAATCATTGAAGTTGATGGAGGAATCAAACTTGAGAACGCTGAAGAATTGATAAAAGCAGGAGCTGACTGGCTTGTAATCGGTTCAGGAATTTTTTCTTATGAAAATCCTGCTGCCAAAGTTAAAGAAATCAAAACCCTGCTTAATAATTTTAATAAAAATATTTAATTCATATGAAAACATTAATAAGAGTTTTATACAAAGATACAGATAAAATGGGAGTTGCTTATTATGCTAATTATTTAACTTGGTTTGAAGTAGGAAGAGCCGAATATATGAGAGGAGCCGGTTGCTCCTATAAAAAATTGGAAGAAAAAAATTATAGAATGCCTATTATAGAAGCTTACTGTAGATACTACTCTCCAGCATTTTATGATGATTTAATTGAAATAGATACTCATATCGCAGAAGCAAATAAAATAAAAGTAAAATTCAGCTATCAAATTTTTAGAAAATCAGAAGGTAAATTATTGGCTGAAGGTTTTACAATTCATACTTGCACCGATAAAAATAACAATCTTAAGAAATTTCCTGAATTTTTATTAAAGATATTAAATACAAAAATCTGATAATATAATATGAAAGTTTTAATTACTGGAGTAGCTGGATTCATAGGTTCTCATTTAGCAAAAAAATTTTTGCAAAGAAATGATTATGTATATGGAATAGATAGTTTTACTGATTACTATCCGCGCTACATTAAAGAAGCTAATTTATCCGAATGCATTAAGGACCCTAATTTTTACTTATTGGAAGGTTCAATCAATAAAATGATTCTTAAGCCAACTCTGAATGAAATTGACTATGTTTTCCATTTAGCGGCTCAAGCAGGCGTCAGAAGTAGTTGGGATAGAAATTTTTTTTCCTATACATCAAATAATATTAATGCTACGCAACATTTGTTAGAAGAATGCAAAGGGACTAAAATAAAAAAGTTCATTTTTGCTTCTTCATCATCTGTGTATGGTCAAAGTAAGAAATTGCCAATGAAAGAAAATCATAAATTATCTCCTGTTTCTCCTTATGGTTTAACAAAACTCGTAGGGGAGCAGTTATGCTCCTTATATCATAAAACCTATGGTATCCCCATAGTTTGTTTAAGGTATTTTACAGCGTTCGGACCGAAACAGCGACCGGATATGGCTTTCTATAAATTTATGCTTTCTTTGGTAGAAAAAAAACCAATAATTATATATGGGAATGGTAAACAAACACGCGATTTCACATATATTGATGATATTATTGATGCTACAGTGAATGCTGCCTTCTATGGGAAGTTAGGAGAAATTTATAATATAGGAGGCGGTTGCAGAAATAAATTATTGGATGTGGTTATTATACTGCAAGAAATTACAGGCATTAAGATTGAAATAAACTATATTGAACCTCAAAAAGGAGATGTAAAAGATACTTATGCAGATATAGAAAAAGCAAAAAGAGAAATTAAATATAATCCAAGCGTAAACCTTAAGGAGGGCTTGTCTGAGCAATGGAAATGGTTTTTAAAAGCAAAAGAAGCCAATTTATTATATAAATTCCCCAATTAATTATACCTTATTCCTTAATCCTTACTACTGTAAATAGTCAGTTTTCTCCAAATCCTAAAAGCCAATGGCAAAAAAATTATAAACCACAAAGATCACAAAGA
>CAYREJ010000163.1:0-6012 GCA_964423235.1 uncultured Acidobacteriota bacterium
GATCTAATAAATCGATACTTGACATTTGTTCTCATAGATGTGATCTTTGTGGTTTATAATTTTTTTGCCATTGAATTGGCTTTTAGGATTTGTAAAAAACTGACTAATTACTTAAAGCAAAGTTGAAAAAAAAATTAAAAATTATTATTATCTTAATTTAAAATTAAATGTGGGTAATTAAAGATGTTAAGGGAATTTAGCAGTGCATTAATTTTTTTATTGATGTCAGGAGTGATAGTTTTCATAACTTTGAAATTATCCAAGTTAATACATCCGAAGGTGTTTGAATTGGGAAAATATGAAACTTACGAATGTGGGGAAGAGGCGGTTGGAAAAGCTTGGGTGCAATTCAACAATAGGTTTTATGTGATAGCATTAATTTTTTTAATTTTTGATGTAGAGATTTTGTTATTATATCCTTGGGGTGTAGTATTTAGGGAAATTGGTTTAATAGCATATATAGAGATGTTTATATTTGTGGGAATATTGATATTTGGGTTAGTATATGTTTGGGCGCATGGTGATTTGGATTGGGATAAGCCGAAGCCAAAATATTTAGGAAATAATAAGAAGATATGAAAGTAATAGATAATCAAATAATATTAGGGAATATAGATGAGATATTAAGTTGGGCAAGGAAATCTTCGTTATGGCCATTGACATTTGGGATAGCGTGTTGTGCGATAGAAATGATGGCAACGGGGGCATCAAGATTTGATTTGGATAGATTTGGAGCAGGGGTTTTCAGGCCATCGCCTCGTCAATCTGATGTATTAATAATAGCAGGGACTGTAACAGCTAAGATGGCTTTAAGAATAAGGAGGTTATATCAGCAGATGCCGGAGCCAAAGTATGTAATATCAATGGGAAGTTGCTCAAACGCAGGGGGTCCCTATGTGCAATGCGGATACAATGTAGTTAAAGGTGTAGATAAAATAATTCCTGTTGATGTTTATGTTCAAGGATGCCCGCCGCGTCCGGAAACCCTTATATATGCTCTATTGCAATTACAAAAGAAAATAGAAAAAGAAAAAATTTTGCAGGAAAAATATGCAAGCCGAAGAGATAATAAATAAGCTGAAAGAAAGATTTAATGATTCTGTAGAGAAAGAGGAGCTGAATATTCATCAGCCCTATGTAGTTGTAAAGAAAGAATCTCTTAAAGAAATTGCAGAATATCTTAAAGAAGAAGAGTTAGCATTTGATTATTTGATGTGTTTAAGTGGGGTAGATTGGAAAGAATATTTAGAAGTAGTTTATCATTTATATTCTTTTCGGCATAGGCACAAGATAGTAATAAAAGTAAAATTAGAAAAGGAGAATCCGAGGATAGCGTCGGTATCTTCAATTTGGAAAACTGCTAATTGGCACGAGAGAGAAGCGTATGATCTATTCGGAATTATTTTTGAGAATCATCCAGATTTGAGAAGGATTTTATTACCGGAGGATTGGGAGGGTCATCCATTAAGAAAGGATTATGTATTTCCGAAAGAATATAAAGGGATTGATTTAACATGATTGATTATAAAGATGCTTTAGAGATAGCGCCTGAATTTGAAGTAGGACCGGATGAAATGATATTAAATATGGGACCGCAACATCCGAGCACTCATGGGGTTTTAAGGCTTATTTTGAAGACGGAAGGAGAAATAATAAAGGCGGTAAAGCCTGTGATTGGCTATCTTCATCGGTGTGCAGAGAAATGTGCTGAAGCCTGCACATACATTCAATTTGTCCCTTATACTGATAGGCTTGATTATTTAGCTTCTATGAATAATAATTGGGGATATTGCTTGGCAGTGGAAAAATTGATGAATATTAAAGTTCCGGAGAGAGCAGAATATATAAGGGTGATAATGGCTGAACTCAATAGAATTGCTTCTCATTTAGTAGCTTTTGGAACCTATGGGTTAGATTTAGGAGCCTTCACACCTTTTCTATATGCTTTCAGAGAGAGAGAATATATTTTAGATATTTTTGAAAGAGCTTGTGGAGCTCGTCTTACTTATAATTATTATACTATTGGTGGAGTTTATAGAGATATAGATGAAAAGACGATAGAGATGATAAAAGATTTTTGCGATTATTTTGAACCGAGGATAGATGAATATGATGATTTATTATCTTATAATGACATTTTTATAAGAAGGACAGCGAATATAGGGATTTTGCCTGCGGATGTAGCAATCAGTTATGGTGTAAGTGGACCTTGCTTAAGAGGTTCTGGGGTAAAATTTGATATAAGAAAAGACGACCCTTATGGAATTTATGATAGATTTGATTTTGAGGTTCCTATTGGGACAGGAGAAAAGGGAACTGTTGGAGATTGCTGGGACCGATATATGGTTAGGATAAGGGAAATGAGGGAAAGCTTAAGAATAATAAGGCAAGCAATTACTAAAATACCGGATGGAGATATTCAGGCTCCTGTAAGAGTTGTTCGTCCTCCGAAAGGAGAAATATACTCAAGAACTGAGAATCCAAGAGGGGAATTAGGATTTTATATTATTAGTCAGGGGACTGATAAGCCATGGCGTGTGAAAGTTAGAGCTCCTTCATTTAGTAATTTAAGTGTTTTATCAGAAATTAGTGAAAATCATATGATAGCAGATATGGTTGCGATAGTAGGAAGCATTGACATTGTATTAGGGGAGGTAGATAGATAAAAAAATATGGAAGCATTGCTTGAGTTCATAAAATCAAATTTTCCCAGTTCTAATTCAGTTCCGGACACATTATTAATTATTATAATAAATATAATTTTAGCTGGGATTCTCTTTGGTTATATGGCAGTATTGGCTTTATTTTTAGTTTGGGCAGAAAGGAAAGTATCTGCAAGGATGCAAAGCAGGTTAGGACCGATGGAAGTAGGTGGCTTTCAGGGTTGGGCTCAAACAATCGCTGATGCAATAAAATTACTTCTTAAAGAAGATATAGTTCCCAAGGAAGCGGAAAGAATGCTTTATGGTTTGGCGCCTTTTTTAATAACAGCTTCCTCTTTGGGTTGTTATGTAGTAATTCCTTTTTCAAGAAAATGGATAGTAAGCGACATTAATATAGGAATACTTTATATTTTAGCGATTTCTTCCATGGTAGTAATAGCGATTTTAATGGCTGGTTGGTCGGCTGGCAACAAGTATTCATTATTTGGAGGAATGCGTTCTGCTGCTCAGATAGTTAGTTATGAAGCTCCAGTAGCTTTAAGCATACTAACAGCTATAATTACAATAGGAAGCTTGAGCATGAGTGATATTGTAGAATTTCAATTAAATAATATAACTAAATGGTTAATTTTTAGATCGCCTTTTTTGTTTTTATCGTTTTTTATATATTTCATTGCATCTTTAGCAGAAGTAAATAGAACACCTTTTGATATTCCGGAAGCTGAATCTGAATTAGTTGCCGGCTACCATACTGAATATAGTGGGATGAGATTCGCTTTCTTCTTTCTTGCTGAGTATTCTAATATGTTCATAGTGAGTGCGATAGGAACTACTTTATTTTTAGGAGGATGGGGTGGAATTTTACCGGGGAACTTTCCAGGCTTGCCAGGTATAGTTTGGTTCTTATTAAAAACAATGAGTTTGATATTTGTTCAGATGTGGCTTCGTTGGACATTACCAAGATTAAGGGTTGATCAATTAATGTATATGAGTTGGAAAGTTTTATTACCATTATCTTTTGTTTGTTTATTGGGACAAGGAATCTGGTTGCTATTATAATATGAAAGAATATTTAAAAAATATAGTAGTTAGCATATGGACGATATTATTAGGGATGAGAGTAACATTGTCCTATTTTTTCAAAAAGCCCGTAACAGTCCAATATCCCAGGGAAAGGCTTAGGATTGCTGAAAATTATCGCGGCGAACTTACCGTTGATATAAATACTTGCACTGCTTGTTTGCTCTGTGCAAGAAATTGTCCTATCAATGCAATTAAAATAGAAGTGGAAGGAAAAGGAAAAGAAAGGGTAATTAAAAAATTTGATATTGATATGAATATTTGTATGCTATGCGGACTTTGTGAAAGACCTTGCCAATCAGGCTCAATTAAGCTCACTCAAAAATACGAAACGGCTGTTTACGATAAAGGAAATCAAATATTGCATTTTGTAGGAGATACACCCGTAAAGGCTGCTATTGAAATTAAAAAGAAAGATGCTGATAAAACTAATTAATATTCCAGAAATTTTATAAGCTATATTTATTTTTTGAAAAAATAGGATATAAGAAAAAATGATAGAAGAAATCATTTATAAAATTATCTTTTATTTTTTTTCAGCTTTAACGATAGGTTCAGCGGTTGTGGTTGTATTTGATAAGAATATAGTTCGTGCAGCTTTTTCATTGTTTTTTACTTTATTAGGGGTAGCTGGATTATTTGTATTATTGGGTGCAGATTTTTTAGCTGGTATACAAGTGTTATTGTATGCTGGAGGCATCTTGGTTCTTATTCTTTTTGGAATGATGCTCACGCATAGGATTGTTGATGTAAATATCAGAAGTGGCAGAATTCAACTCGCCCCAGCTATAATTGCCGGCATGATTTTGCTCTTTTTTATGGTAATAATGATAAGCAAATTTAAATGGCATCAAACTGATATTATTAATTATTCCTATACGACAAAAGAATTAGGGTATTTGCTTTTGAGCGATTATATTTTACCCTTTGAAATAGCTTCGGTAGCGCTCTTAGCTGCATTGATTGGAGCCGTTGTTTTAGCAAGAAGAGAAAGAAAATAATCTTATTCATTTTATTTTAGGAGGTATTTAGGAATTAAAAATGACAATGAGTTCAGCAATTCAACTTCAAGATTTTTTAATTATTAGTTCAATCCTATTTGTTCTCGGAATTGTAGCTATCTTAAGTAGAAAAAATGCAATCGGAATTTTAATGGGAGTTGAACTTATTCTTAATTCAGCTAATTTAAATCTTGTTGCATTTTCCAAATATATTACTAATTCTCTTTCTGGTCAGGTCTTCGTTATATTTGTTATTCTGCTTGCTGCAATTGAAGCTATTGTCGCTTTAGCCATCATCTTAGCTATTTATCGCCATTTTGAAAGCATTGAATTAGATAAAATAAATATTCTTAAAGGATAAGAGAATTATGCCAGAGGATTTTTTATCTCAAATTAAATATTCTTCTTTGTATGTCATCCCTGAAATTATTTTAACATTTGGGATTCTTCTTTTAATTTTATTGAGTGTTATTAAGAAAAGCAAGAATTATTTCTTATATTCCCTGTTCACATTTGTTATTGTGGCAATATCTTTATTTGTTATTATTAGTAATTTTTCTTTAGAAGAAAATTATGTTTATTTTGATATGATAGTAATTGATAAGTTCTCGCTATTCTTTAAGACTTTATTTACCCTTAGCACCTTATTTTTAATCTTAGTTTCAATGGAAGGAACTGAATTATCAGATTATAGCCCAGCTGAATATTTTATTTTAATTCTTTCTATGCTCATAGGAATGAATTTATTAGCTTCATCAAATAATTTAGTAATGATTTATTTATCATTGGAGATGCTAAGTGTAGCTTCATATTTATTATCAGGCTATTTAAAAAGAAGAAAGGATTCTCTGGAAGCCTCCCTAAAATATGTAATTTATGGAGCTACTTCTTCAGGAATATTACTATATGGTTTTACTTATTTGTATGGATTAACTGGTAGTTTATCTTTAAATGTTGTAAAGGAGACATTAAAGGATTCAAATTTTCCACCCCCCTTTTTGTTATTTATAATAATTCTAATATTAGCAGGGATAGGCTATAAAATATCATCAGTTCCTTTTCATTTTTGGACGCCGGATGTATATGAAGGAGCTCCTACTGCTATAACGGCACATCTTTCGGTAGCTTCTAAAGCAGCTGGTTTCGCTCTATTTTTGCGGTTATTCTTTACAGCCTTCAGTTATAAGATGCCAGCTGGTAATTTATTACCTTTGGGAGCTCCCTGGATTTATATAATAGCAGCTATATCAGTTCTTACTATGACTTTG
>CAYREJ010000164.1:0-5990 GCA_964423235.1 uncultured Acidobacteriota bacterium
CAAAGAGCGGGGGAAAGAAGTTAGGAAGTTAGGAAGTTAAGAAGTTAAGAAGTTAAGGAGCTAAGATTTATATGAATGTTCTAATAGAAAAAGGGTAAGGAATTGTGGAGCTCTATAAACTCTCAACTCTACAAACTCTATAAACTCTAAAAAATTGCTCTATACATTAATGAAGACTTTTATTATAATTTAAGTTAAACAATGCTTATGAAGCAGGAAGATTTAATTTTCTTTAATAATGATTTGCATTACAAGCTAATCTGCTTAATGATACCTCTTACAATTTATCTGTATCAACTATGCCCAACTGTTTACATTCACGATAGTGGAGAATTAATAACTGCTTCTTATGTTTTGGGAATTCCCCATCCTGCTGGCAGTCCATTGTACTGCATTGCAGGAAAAATCTTTCAATACTTATTTCCTATCGGAAATATAGCTTTTAGAATGAATGCAATGTCAGCATTCTTCGCTTCTCTTTCTGCATTACTAATATACAAGATTATTTTTAAAATGACTTCCAATAATTTAATTAGCCTCCCTATTTCCTTATTCTTTTCTTTTAGCAAAACCTTTTGGTCTCAGGCTCTGGTTTCCGAAGTCTATACTATGGCAACATTTTTATTTTTATTAGCTCTTAATTTCATAGTTAATTTCTCTAAAAATAAGAATAAAAGATATTTGTTTTATTTCGCTTTTTGTTGGGGATTATTGCTTTCAGTTCATATGGAATATTCTTTATTGACTCCCTTTTTATGGCTGCTACTATTTCTATGGTTGAAAAAAGAAATCAGCTTTCAAAAATCTCTAATGTTGATTTTTAATATTACTCTATTTTTCATTTTTGGATTAGTTCCTTATTTATATTTACCCATAAGATCAATAGCTAATCCAATTATAGATTGGGGAAATCCAGAAACTATTGCTAATTTCTTTTATCACATTACTGCTAAAAATGTCCAGCGGCGTATGTTCACCCTTGGAGCTTTAGATTATCTTTATCGGTTCTGGGATTATCTAAGCATCATAATAACTGATACTGCTTCATTTGGATTGTTGGGAATCATCAGCATAATCTTCCTCATTAAAAAGAAAGAATTCATTGGCTATATTTTAATGATGCTATTAACTGTTGACGCCTTTTTTATCATCTTTTTAGATGAAGTTCCTATTCAATCTGAAGCATACGGCATCCCTTCTGTATTATCTGTTTCTCTGGCACTCTATTATCCCATCTCTTATCTTGAAAAAAGAAAAAAAATTAAATCATTGAAATTATTGCTGCCCATTTTACTTCTTCTTTTGCATTTCAATCATAATAATAGAAATTCTAATTTCATTCCCTATGATTATAATTTAAATATGCTTTATCAAATGCCGAGAAATTCTATCTTGTTCACAAGAGAAGATAATAGAACTTTTATTATGCTTTATTTGAAGGCAGTAGAAAATAGGAGAAAAGATTTGATAATTTATGATACAGCTAATAATGTCTTTCATAATCCTTATGAAGAATTATTTTTTCTGCTTCCTTCGCAAGAAGTATTAAAAATAAGAGAAAATATAGAAGGACAAATTATATATGATAATTTTAACAGGAATCATTTTGTTTTTTACACGGACCCGGATGTTCCTTATGAAACTAAAAAATTTATAATTCAGCCTTGCGGTTTATTAGGATTAGCTTTACCTTCATACACACAAACTTTTAAAGCATCTTTTTGCGATACTAATTGGATTATAAGAGGAGAAAATGATAAAACAATTAAAAAAGATTGGATGACTAAAGCTATACTTGCAATGCATTATTATAATTTATCACAATACTTCTGGGCTATAAATCTATCTAAGGCTATCAATTATTTAGAAAAAGCTTCTTCTGAAAAGAAATACTACGCTGAACTTCACTTTATGATAGGAAGAAGTTATATGCATAATAATTATCCGGAAAAAGCTTTGGAAGAATTTGAGATAGCAACTAAGATAAATAGGAGGTTATGGCAAGCCTATGTTCAAAGTTCTTATATATTAGCCAGCACAGGTAAATATCAAGAAGCTATTGAAAGAGCTAAAAGAGCTTTAAAGATAAATGAGGATATTGCAGAAGCTTATGAAATTATAGCCTTATCAAATTATAAATTAAGAAATTTTACTGAAGCAGAAAGAAATTTTCAGCGTGCAGCTGAACTTGAACCTTTTAATCCTACTTATCTTTATAATTTATCCAATTATTATTTGCAAACAAATCAATTATCTTCCGCAGAAGCATTCTTATCAAAACAAATTTCTTATTTCCCCAATAATGAAAAATTATTAGTAATGCTCTCTCAAATATATAGGATACAAGGGAAATGGCAAGATTTAATATCAATAGGTAAAAGATTAATTTTCTTATCGCCGCAGAATATTAATTATCATTTTATTTTAGCAGAAGCTTATATTAAAACAGGGGATTATGATGATGCTCGCAAAGAAATTCTCTCTATTCTAAATATTGATCCTAATAATAATGAAGCGAAGCAGATGCTTAATTTTTTAGAAAGAAATCCTTAATTAGCAATGATTTTTATCGCTAAGAATGGATTTTTTCATTGGCTCCATTACCTCGTGTTCAGCAACTGATCAGTTTTCTCTAAAAGCAAGGAAAAATATTAAACCACAAGATTATCATAAGATTTTTTCCTGCGATTAACACAGATTTACGAAAAAAAGAAAATCTTGTTTTAATCTCGTGGTTTAATTTTAAACGATATAGTTTTTATGAAGGATGATAACCATTTTGATTAGTTCTTTGGAGAAAACTGACAAAATATCGTGTTCAGGTTCGCTAATTTTTCCCATCACCGATCAAAGTAATTATCATAATGTCCTGATTTTCCTTCTTTCTCTATGAATCCATCAGAAGATACTACTACGGGAATATAAAAATATAAATCCGCATTATCTGAATCGGTGTATTCGTTAATAGTTATTTCCTCCGGAATTTTGCTCCAGTATGATTCAGAGGTAGCATTAGATGATCTATATAAGTGGTAATGGGAGAAGCCGGGAAGGGTAGAAACATCTTGCCAAATGATTCTAACTCCAGAAGGTGTTTTTAATACATTAGTAATAAATATTTCTATATCCAAATAATTTGTGCATAAAGAGCAAGAAGGATTAGCGATGCTGTTGAGCATTTTTGGAGTTCCTAGGATAGGATTATTATTAGCATCGGTTCCATTTATAATAATTTGGTTATTGTCAGCCCAATTGCTTGCAGAATCGTTGAAATTGCAAGCATCAATTCGTTCCATAGAAATTTTGGGATTATTCTGACCCGCGTACCATGGACCGCCGGTTCCATTCACCGTATCAATAATATTATCAAAGCTATCTTTTAGCTGGAGGGAATCTCCTGCATCAGCAAGGCTTAGATTAATAACAGCATCAGATAATAAAGAAGTAGCTGTTTCAGTCTCTTCGATGAGGAAGTAGCCTCTTGCGGGGATAATACCGCTATTAATAGTGTAAATTTGAGTGCCGTTATCATCAACAATTTTCCAGCCTGCAAGATTAATAGGATTGCAAGAGGTATTGAACAATTCAATCCATTCATGGTAGCTGTTGGCGGTGGTGCCAGACCAAGCTACTTCATTAATGACGACATCGCCGGGTTGAGCCGGAGGGCTTCCACTTCCTCCATTCCAGTCGTAGTCAAAAAGAATTTGATAGTAATTAGCGAGGTCGGCTGAATCTATAATAACTGCTGCTTCCCTATTATACTTGAAAGAACCTTGGGTTCCATTAATACTGGAAATAATGACTTTATTATGATCTATAATCATTCCTTTGTTATGGATTTTTACAACTTTAATCCCGTTAAGGTCAGCAAGGCGAGCTTCAAGCGGGAGCCCTTCATTGGCAGCCACGGAATTAACATAATTAACTGTATTATCATTATCGCGAGGATTATTTGGGTCAGTGTTAAAGTAGCTGCTGTCCAATAAAATGCGAACTGAGAGTCCTCTTCTTGCAGCATTTATAAGAGCTTCTAATAAAATATTTGGGGTAGTAGAAGGGGAGCCAGTTGCTTCCGGACCCCAGTATGTGTGCATGGAAAGCATCTCAACATCAATAGAGGTTTGGGCATTATTAATAGCATAAAGAAAAGAATGATTAACCATTAGAGATTGATCGGGAGATAGAACAGGTTCTAAAGTAAATGTTCCTGTAAAGCTTTGGGCAGGTTCAACCTGAGAATATGAACCTGTCGGAATTGAAGTATCAGGAACAAAATCAGGAGGGGGTGCTCCATATTTGGGATCGGAAGCTTGGTATCTAAAAATATCGTAATGATTTTGCGAAACATCTTCATCAAATACCATTTCATAATATTGGGCAACTGCAGAATTATTTATCAAAATATCCCACCCCCTGTTCCCATAAGAATTATCTACTGGATGACCAGTCATTCCAAAATTATCAGAACTTATCATCACCTTTGTACTGTCAAATATCGCATACTTTGCGTGAACATAAGCATATCTGTTTCTAATGTTCGCATTAGCATCTGTTATCATATAATATACTTCTCCTCCATTATCTTCTATCATTTTTGTTATATATTTTTGTTGATTTGATATTCCGCCGACAGGAGCGCCCTCTAACAATACTTTAACACTTACATTTCTATTCAATGCATTTACTAATGCGTTAGCAATATATATATTCTCAAAATCATAAACAGCTATTTTGATGCTTACAGCAGCGTTGTTTATTTCATTTATCAAGAGTTGGTAATTAGAGTCAGGAGATGCTGCTGCTGTGAGAGTTCCTGTTATGTTGAAGCTAGTAGCTGTATAATGAGTTTGGCCGGGATAAAAAGTGCGATAATCATCAAAATCAGCAGCAGTATCTGTATCATTTTCTACACCAGAACCAGTTTCTAATCTATCCCTTTCTATGATCTGACCTTCAATAGCATAAGCATAAGGGTCTAATTGAACAGGACTGCCGAGCCAACCTGAACCACTATAATTACTATTTCCATATATAACAACATCAATGACTTGATTGCTTGAATCATAAAGAAATACTTCATCCCCATCATTAGCAAAACCCGGCCAATTCCCTATCATTTCAGGAACAGTAGCATTCGTATCAACAGCTTCAAAATCCGGTAAGAATCCGAACTGCTTCTGAAAATAATAAGCTTGCCAGCTTACCCATATTCTACCGCCGCTGGGAATTATTACACCACTGGGAAAATAAATTTTATTCCCCGCTCCATCCGAAATAGCATAATTGCTTATATTTATACTACTTGCACCCGTGTTAATAATTTCTATCGCCTCATCATATTCATAAGGAGTTATAGTGTCATAGTTAATAGCAGATATTTTTATTTGTGCTGATAAAAAATTCCCCAATAAAATCAAAAATACTAATATCCCATATACTCTCATTTTGTCCCCCCAAAATCTTAAATTTTAATATTATACTTTACTAAAAATACATTATAAAAGCAACTGAAAGATTTTTTGGTAAATAGTCAGTTTATTGCAAATGCTAAAAGCAAATCAAATAGCAAAAAAATTAGAAACCACAAAGATCACATCTATGAGAACAATTGTCAAGTGCTAAAGATAAATTCACCACAGAGACACAGATAAGAGTTTATAGAGTTTGTAGAGTTTATAGAGTTGAGAGTTCCTCAATTTCTTGCACTTATATTATAAGAATGAAGCTAACCTTTAATCTTTAATTCCTAATTCCTAATCCCTAATTGCTAATCTAATGTGCCTCTGTGGTGAAATATAAAAACAATTCTCATAATATCAAAGATAAACACGAAAAGGAAGTTAAGAAGTTAGGAAGTTAAGAAGATAAGAAAATAAGATTATCTTTGCGAACTTTGCGAGCTTTGCGCGAAAAATTAAAATTATTCTAAACTAAATTGCAAACAATAAAAAGCACAAAATAATCTCAAAATAATAATTTTGGAGAAA
>CAYREJ010000165.1:0-5925 GCA_964423235.1 uncultured Acidobacteriota bacterium
CATAGTATATTTGCTCTAATGGTAAAAAGGTAATAAATTGTGGAACTCTCAACTCTATAAACTCTATAAACTCTATAGACTCTATTCTTTTTTTATGGTAAAATATATAATTATTTGATAACATAAAAATTGGAGGTTCCGATGGAAAGAATTAGAATAGCGATAATAGGAGTTGGAAATTGCGCAAGTGCATTGGTTCAAGGGATATATTTTTATAGAGATAATCCTGATTGCACATTGGGACTAATGCATAAGCAGATAGGAAAATATCAAGCTGGCGACATTGAAATAGTCGCTGCATTTGATATTGATAAAAGAAAGGTTGGGAAAAAATTAAAAGATGCTTTATTTAGTCCGCCAAATAATATATATGAAATATATAAGAACATTCCTGATAATGGTGTAAGGGTTGCGATGGGTCCAATATTAGATGGTTTTTCGGAGCATATGAAAAAATATAAAGAGGAGGAGACTTTTTTACCATCTGATGAAGACCCTGCTGATATAGAAGAATTATTGAGGAAAAGTGGAGCAGAGATATGTTTGAATTATTTACCGGTAGGTTCAAAGGAAGCGACGCAATTTTATGCTCGGGCTTGCCTAAATACTGGAGTGAGCTTTATAAATTGTATGCCGGTTTTCATAGCATCGAATCCGGAGTGGGCTCAGGAATTTGCGAAGAAGAATATTCCCATAATAGGGGATGATGTAAAATCTCAGGTAGGAGCCACGATAGTTCACAGAACTTTAGCGAAGCTTTTCAGAGATAGAGGTGTTGAAATTCTTCATACTTACCAATTAAATGTTGGAGGCAATACAGATTTTTTAAATATGCTGAACAGAGATAGATTACAAGATAAAAAAATATCAAAAACCGAAGCTGTTCAATCTGTATTAGATTTCAAGCTTGAAGATGATAATGTGCATATTGGACCGTCGGATTATGTTCCTTTTTTAAAAGATAATAAAATATGTTTTCTTAGATTAATAGGTAGAGGTTTCGGAGGGGCTCCGATTGAAATAGACTTGAGGTTATCAGTGCAAGATTCACCTAATAGTGCAGGAGTAACAATAGACGCTATAAGATGTTGTAAATTAGCACGAGAAAGAAAGATAGGAGGTCCTTTAATTTCGGTCTCCGCTTATACCATGAAGCATCCTCCGGAACAAATACCTGATTTTATAGCAAAAAAATTAGTAGATGATTTTATTCAAGGCAAGTCTGAAAGGTAATTATTGAGGCTATATGAAGGCTGTTATTTTAGCAGCGGGCAAAGGCGAAAGAATGAGAGAAGCATTTGGGAAGAAGCCTAAATGCCTTATTCCTATTCTTGGTCTTACCTTAATAGAAAGGATCCTTCATATTCTTAATAATTTGGGATTCAAGGAAATAATTATAGTATTAGGATATAAGGCAGATTTAATAAAATCTAAAATTGAAATAAGAAAATTCCCATCTCTTAAAATTAGATATGTTTACAATGAAAATTGGGAATACGGAAATGAACTATCTTTAATGAAGGCTTCTGAATATATTGAAGAAGATGAATATTTTTTGCTCTTAATGTCTGATCATCTTTATGATCCCAAATTAATAAAAGAAGCAGCAGAGAAATTATCGGAAAAAACTTTAGCTCTTTTTTGTGATGATTCTTTAAAAGAAGAAGACCTTCAAGAAGCTCTCAAGCTAACTGTTGATGATAATAAATTTATCAAAAAATTAGGAAAAGAACTTAATTCTACTTTAGCCGATTGTGGTGTAATGGTTTTAAGGGGTGATATTTTTAAATATAAACAAGAAATTAAAGAGAAGGAATCTCTTCCTTTTTTATTATCAGAATACTCAATTAAAAATAATATTAAAGCAGTTCCTATAAAGGAATATTATTGGCAAGATATAGATACTTATAAGGATTTTATTAAAGCAAGAAGGAAATTCTTAAAATCTTTGATTACGCCAAAAGAAGGTTTAATATCGAAGAAAATAAATCGGTATATTTCTTTGAAGATAACAGAATTTTTGTCAAATTATAAGATAAAGCCGAACATCATATCATTAATATCTTTTATATTAAGTTTGGTATGTACATTACTTTTTATATATAAGAGAGCATTTTTAGCGGGGGTATTTGCACAGCTCAGTTCAATAATAGATGGAGTAGATGGAGAATTAGCGCGAGCTAAATATCTCGCTACAAAATACGGAGGATATTTTGAATCAATATTAGATAGGTATGCAGATAGCCTAATAATTTTGGGTATGGCTTATTACTCTTTAGATCAGGCAAGTATAAATATTGTTTTATTCGTATCCACAATGGCTTTAATAGGATGTGCTTTATCTATGCTATCAAAAGAAAAATTCCAATCTCTTTTTGGGAGACCATATTTGCCAGATATTTATGATGGATGGACTCGTTATCTGCCTTCAAATAGAGATGGAAGATTATTTATAGTTTTTTTAGGAGGCATATTTAATCAAGTCTTTGTTGCTCTCATTGCTTTAGCTATTTTATCTAACTTTCAAGCAATTTATAGATTAATGTTTTCTGTAAAAAGAATAAAAGTATAGAGGGAAATATATGGAATGGAGAAAATGTATACTTACAAATCAATGGTTTCTAACAGGGGCAAGGGAAATAGAAATGGAGAATATAAAATTTGATAATTGCCCTTTTTGTCCGGATGGACAATATGCAAAAGAAATAAAAATAGATGAATTAATAAATGGAGATGAAAGGGTAATATGTATTCCTAATCCGGAGCGAAGTTTAAAAATAGAAGGGAATTTAGAGAGAGAAGGTTTGGGGTTATATGATAAAATGAATAATATAGGTGCAGATGAAATTGTTATAGAAACATTAAATCAGCATTTAACTTTTTCTCAATTGGCTGAAAGCAATTTGAGTTTGATTTTTTTAATGTATGCCAGAAGAATTGAAGACCTTAAAAAAGATTCAAGATTTAGACAAATTTTACCGATTAAAAGTCAAGGTGAACTTACAGGAATTCCCTTTCAACATCCTATTTCTCATATATTTGCATTTCCAATGGTTCCTAAAAGAATTGATATTGAATTAGGAGAAAGCAAAAGGCATTTTCAAAGAAAAGAAAGGTGCTTATTTTGTGATATAATTTCTGAAGAATTAAGAATGAGAGTAAGAATAATAGAAGAGAATGAATCATTCATTGCTTTCTGTCCTTTTGCTTCTCGTTTTCCTTATGAAATTTGGGTAGCACCTCTTAAGCATTCCTGTTGCTATGAAAAAGATATTCATAATGAGAAATTATTCCGACTATCTACCCTATTAAAAAAAGTACTTATGAAATTAGAAAAGTTAGTTCCTGCTTATTTTATAACTATTCATACTTCCCCTAATGAAAGAAGTGCTGCTTTCAAAAATCATCAATGGGAAACTTTAAGCGAAGATTATCATTGGCATATAGAAATCACACCAAAATTTTCCTTTGCATCTTATTTTGAAAGAAGTTCCGGTTTCTGGGCTAATCCACTTTCAGCTGAAAAAGCTGCTGATGAGATTAGAAATGCTTGATCAAGATTCATCATTTAAATTTACTGAGAAAATAATTTTGGTGGAGGAACAATAATTAATGATGCAATTATAGAGGCAGGATCCCCAATTAGGAAATAAAATACAATACCTAATGATTTTTAAATAGGCTGCCAAGCAATTACCTTAATAAAATAGCGTTAAAAAAGGAGGGTTTAATATGGGATTGTTTGAGAAAGTAAGAAAGGGGTGTTATTCTATTACTACTGCATTAATTCATGGAAGATTTAAAACCCCAAAATGGGATTTTAGACATCATGTCGTTCCACCGATTTCTTCTTCTACCGCTTATAGATTAGAAAGCGCTCATAGAGCTGCTCAAGGATTTGTTGAATTTGCTACTCCAATAGCACATCATCCCAGACACCAACCTATCTATATTTATGATAGATTAGATGAACCTACTCGGGGGATGCTCGAAGAAAACCTTACTTTAGTTGAAAAAGGTGAAATTGCAATTACTTATGCAAGCGGTATGGCTGCTATTTCCTCTGCTATATTATCGCTGGTGAGTGCTAATCAAAGAATTTTGGCTCATCATACTCTTTATGGATGCACCTATAGCTTATTTACTAATTGGCTCCCTAAATGGCAAATCTTCACTGATTTTACTGATTTCACTCTTACTGATAATATCAAAAAGAATATAAAAGAAAATACCAAAATCATTTTTTTTGAAACTCCAGTCAATCCATCATTAGAAATCATTGATATTAAAAAGGTTGTTCATATTGTAAAAAAGATAAATCAAGAGCGTGAACCCGATAAAAGAATAATAACTATTGTAGATAATACTTTTGCTACTCCATACTGTCAGCGTCCTTTAGAATTTGGAATTGATATAGTTGTGGAAAGCTTAACTAAAAATATTGCAGGTTTCGGCACAGATATGGGTGGAGCCATTATTACAAAAATGAAAGATTTAGAATATACATTTTTGCTGAACAGGAAAGATTTTGGTGGGGTTCTTTCTCCTAAATCTGCTTGGAATATTATGATATTCGGCTTATCTACTCTCTCACTCCGGATGAGAAGAGAAATTGATTCTGCTTATAGAGTTGCTTCTTTCCTGAAAGAAAATGATAAAATTGCTAAAATATCCTACCCGGGATTGGAAACTCATCCTCATTATTCTATTGCTAAAAGACAGATGAATGATTTTGATGGCAAATTTGCTCCTGGAAATATGATCTATTTTGTTCTTAAGGGCGAACCAGAAGAAGCTAAATTAAAATGTGAAGAGCTAATTAATTTTATAGCTAAACATTCTTATACAATAACATTAGCAGTTAGTCTTGGGCAAATAAGAACACTTATAGAACATCCCTCTTCAATGACGCATGCTGCTGTTCCTGCTGAAGAACAAATAAAAAGGGGAATTGAACCAGGAGCTATCCGGATGTCTATTGGATTAGAAAATCCTAACGATATTATCAGGGACCTTAGCATAGCATTGGATAGGATATGAATCGGTGAATAGATAAGAATCTAATAATTGCTGAATAACAATCTATTTTATTGCTTGATTGCATCATTATTTATTTAAAGCAAGAAATTCTTTTAGTTTTTTTCTTGCATTATTACTGTGTCGTCGCACTGTTATTTGCGTGCATCCTAATATTTTGGAAATTTCTTTAGAAGTTAAATTTTTAACATCTCTTAATATGAATACAGCTCTTTCTTGCGGAGTTAATTTTTTTAGGAATTCAAAAGCTTTGATAATAAGCTGCTTATCAGAATAATTTTCTTCCAAGCATATAGAAGGAATAATTAGATCAATATTTTCAGCAGGATCATATACAATTTGTTTGCATTTTATGAAATTAAGACAGCAATTAAGAATGATTTTATAAAACCAGTAATTGAATTCTTTATCTGCATTATAGCTTTTTAAATATTTAAATATTTTTAAATAAACCTCTTGACATACATCTTGTGCATCATTTTTATTGCCTAGCATTTTGAAAGCGATGGAGAAGACTGATTTGTTTGTTTGATTAATAAATTCTTCAAATGCTGAATCATCTCCTTCTTTGATTTTGTTTATTAGCTAATAAATACTCTTTATCAATCATATCAGAATTATTGATTTACTTTTATTATAGAAAAATAAGAAAGCATTGTAAACAAATTTTTCCGTATCTGATCAGTTTTCTCCAAAATTATTATTTGGAGATTTTTTTATGCTTTTTATGG
This sequence comes from uncultured Acidobacteriota bacterium, assembly GCA_964423235.1. Taxonomy (GTDB): domain Bacteria; phylum Acidobacteriota; class HRBIN11; order MFGW01; family MFGW01; genus CAYREJ01. The sequence continues at coordinate 5,769 of CAYREJ010000165.1, forward strand.
TTTGCAATTTTGTTTAGCATAATTTTATTTTTCAAGAAAAGCTCGCAAAGATCATCTTCTTTCCTTAGATTTTTAATCTCTTAACTTCCTAACTTCTCAGCTTTTTTTCACTTTGCGCTCTTTGCGTTCTTTGCGTGAGTATTCAAATAATTATTGC
>CAYREJ010000166.1:0-5913 GCA_964423235.1 uncultured Acidobacteriota bacterium
AATGGGGCAAATTGATTAAGCCAATTATAGAAGGCAAAACTAATGTAGTATTTGTGTCCAGATTTTTAGGGAAAGGAAAGATTTGACCCCTTTCTACCTATATAGATAATAAAATATTAACATTAATAACCAATTTAATTTACAAATCTTCATTAACAGATATGAACACCTGTTTTAAAGTATTCAATGCTTCTCTGATCCCTTATTTGAAATTAATTAGCAATGGGTTTGATATTGAGCCGGAATTAGCGGCGAAATTATTAAAATATGGCGGAAAAATTATAGAAGTTCCGGTATCATATAATCCCCGAAAAGCAAAAGAAGGAAAAAAAATTAAGGCAATAGATTTTTTTAAAGACCTAATAGCTTTAATCAAATTCAGAAAGTGAATTAGGGATTAGGAAATAGGAGTTAGGAATTAGGAATTAAAGAATTTTGATGAGTTTATAGAGTTTGTAGAGTTCCGCAATTACTACCGTCATGCATTAGAGCCTTTCCTAATTGATAAAATTCTCTATTCCCTAATTCCTAATTCCTAAAACCTTACTGGGGATTCTATTTTAAATTAAATGTTTTAGTGGTAAAATAAAATTTTAAAGGAAAGTTTTTATTGAACAAAGGAGGGAATAGATGAAAAGAATATTTATATTGATTATTCCATTCATCTTAATAAGTTTTTCAGAATTCATATTAAGCAGCAATATAATTTCGCCGGAAGAATTTTTAGGATATCGTGTAGGCACAGATTATAAGATAGCAAGATGGGAGAAGATAGTGGAATATTTCAAGAAAATAGATGAAGCCTCAGATTGGATTCAGGTGATAGAGTTGGGTAAATCTACATTAGGGAATCCTTTTATAATGGCAGTAATAACGACACCTGAGAATATGAGGCAGATTGAGAAGTACAAAAGCATTGCTAAGAAATTAGCTGACCCACGCAGTATATCTTCGGAAGAAGCAAGGAAATTATCTCAGGAGGGGAAAGCCATAGTGCTAATCACGCAAAATATTCATTCTACTGAAATTGCTTCCGTTCAGGCATCAATGGAATTAGCATACAATTTAATTTCCGGAAAGGAAAAGAAAGCGAGGAAGGCTCTTTCAGATGTAATATTATTATTAATACCTTCAATGAATCCGGATGGAGAAATAATGGTAGTGGATTGGTATTACAAGTGGTTAGGGACTGAGTATGAAGGTTCGCCAATGCCATGGTTATATCATCATTATGCTGGGCATGACAATAACAGAGATTGGTATATGTTTAATTTAGTAGAGACGCAGTTGGTATCGAAGGTATATTATCATACTTGGTTTCCGCAGGTAATATTGGATCAGCATCAAATGGGATATAATGGAGCAAGGATGTTTGTGCCGCCATTTTTTGATCCGCCTAATCCCAATGTTCATCCTCTTATTTGGCGTGAGATAGCTCTCCTGGGGGCTCATATGGCAGAAGATTTAGAAGAAGCTGGTAAAAGCGGTGTCATAGATAGAGCTTATTTTACAGGATGGTGGGAAGGAGCCTCTATTCAATCACCTTGGTGGCATAATATTGTAGGCATCTTGACTGAAGTAGCCAGTGTGAATATAGCTTCGCCGATTTATGTGGAGCCTAATGAATTAACAGGGTCAGAACTTGGCTTATCGGAATATAGACAATCAATGAATTTTCCTAATCCTTGGAAAGGCGGAATATGGCGCCTTAGAGATATTGTTGATTATGAATTAATTGCTTGCTATAGCCTTATTGAAACAGTTTCTAATTATAAAGAGGATTTCCTATATAATTTTTATGTTATGAACAAAGATGCTATTGAAAAAGGGAAGAATGAACCTCCATTTGCTTTTTTAATTCCTCCTAATCAATTGGATAAAATAACCTTAGCAAAGATGATAGAAATTCTAATGTTTGGCGGCATAGAAGTTCATAAAGCTACAGAAAAATTCTATGCGGATGGAAAAGAATTTCCGGAAGGGACCTATATAATTTATTTAGCTCAGCCAAATGGAAGATATGCTAAGGATCTATTGGAAATACAAAAATACCCAAACATAAAAAAATATCCAGAAGGACCCCCATTAAGTCCTTATGATGTTACCGGTTGGACTTTAGGTCTTCAAATGGGTATTGATTTTTATCAAATTGATAATAGCTTTATTGCTAAAGGAGTTAAATTGGAAAAGCCGGAATATCCTTCCGGAAAAGTTGATAAGGAAGCTTTTTATTTTTATTTATTAGAAGATAGCTCCAACAATTCCTTCAAAGCGATCAATTTGCTTTTAAAAAATAATTATAATATTTATAGAGCAAAAGAAGATTTCAAAATGAATAATAAAGAATATAAGGCAGGAACTTTTATAGTTCAAGCTAAAAGAAATGAAGGGGAAAGAATTAAGACTGTAGCTACGCGGTATAATTTAGAATTTTATGGAATAAATGAGAGACCGGTTGTTAATGTATTAAAAATAAATAAGCCTCGCATTGGATTATATAAGCCTTGGATAGCAAGTATGGATGAAGGATGGACACGTTTTGTTTTAGAGAAATATGAGTTTGATTATACTAATCTTACAAATAAAGATATTAAGACGGAAGCGTTGAGAGATAAATATGATGTTATTATTATTCCGGATATGCAAGAATCCCTTATTGTAGAAGGAAAACCCCCTGAAGAGATGAGAATGTATTATAGACCAATGCCACCGGAATATACTGGAGGCATCGGAAAAGAAGGAGTAGATAATTTAAAAAAATTTGCTGAAAATGGTGGAACCATATTATTTTTTGATTCGTCTTCTCAACTTGCTTTGAAGCACTTTGATATTCCTGTAAAGAATGCTTTAGAAAAATATAAAAGCAATGAATTTTATTGTCCCGGTTCTTTGCTGCGAGTAAAAATCAATAATTCTCATCCAATAGGATATGGGATGCCTGAGACGGCAGCTATATTTTTTTATTCGAGTATGGCATTTCAAACTTCTATACCTTTTGGAAAATTTGATAGAACTGTTATAGCTTCATATCCTGATGATAACATTTTATTAAGTGGATGGTTATTAGGTGAAGATAAGCTTGCAAGAAAGGTAGCTCTTTTAGATTTGAAAATATCAAAAGGGCATCTTATTTTTTATGGTTTCAGGGTTCAGCATAGAGCTCAAACTTATGGAACTTTTAAATTATTATTCAATGGCTTATATTATAGCTCATCTATAAATGATAAATTGCCTTAAAATTAATTTTTTATTTTAAAGTAGGGGGGAAGAAGATATGATTGGCGATTTAAAAAGCATGCCAATGGCTGAATTGCTTCAGTGGATTAGCCAATCTAAAAGAACAGGAACTCTTAAAGTTAGAAACAATTATATAACTAAAAAAATATACTTTAATAATGGTTTGGTTATTTCTTCAAGTTCTTCTGACCCAAGAGATTACTTAGGACAATTTTTACTTAGCAGGGGTTGGATCAGTGAAGTTCAGTTAATAAAAGCTATTGAGAAGCAAGAAAAAAAGAAAATGATGCTGGGCAAAATTTTAGTCGAATCAAAAATTATCACTGAAGAACAATTAAAAAAAGCAATGCATTCTAAAACATTGGAAACTATTTTTTCTATTTTCCTTTGGGACGAAGGAAAATTTGAATTTTCAGCTGGAGAATTTCCCTCTTATGAATTAATACCATTAAATTTGGATATTAATGATTTGATTCTTAATGGGATAAAAAGGAAAGATGAATGGAAAAGGATTCTTGAAGTTTTTAAATCTGTATCGGTTGTGGTAGATAAAACTAAAGATAAAATCCCATCTTTGCTTGAAGGCAATATTGTTGCTGAAAAATTTTGGAACTCATTAGATGGAGAAAAAAGCTTAGAAGAAATTGCTTTGCATTGTCATTGTTCAGATTATGAAATCTGTAGTTTAGCTTATAAATTATATGAGGTTGGTTTAATAAAAATTCTTAAAATCAAAGAAAAAAAAGAAGAAGGTTTTTCCTTGCCTGTTGATATGCTTATTTTCTTTGGAGAAAAAAAATTAAAAGAAGGAAAGTACGAGGAAGCATTAAATTTGCTAAATTATTTAACAATTAAAGAACCAAATGTTGAATCGAAAGTTTTTGACTTAAAAAAAGAAGCTGAGGAAAAATTTGTTCAAGAAATGAAAAGGAGTTTAATTAAATTAGATGCCCGTCCTTATCTTTTGGTGCCCTTAGAAGAGATTAAGAAACTAAATTTGTCTCCGCAGGAGAGTTTTCTTCTTACCAGAATTAATGGGAGCTGGACAGTCAAAGAGATATTATGTGTTATTCCCTTTGATGAGAGCTCAGCTTTAAAAAATATTAGGAATTTATTATTCAACAAATACATAGCTTTAAAAGAGTAGCTAAAAAAATAAAAATAGGAGGATATAGATGAGTGAGATAATAGAAATTGGGGATTTTAAAAAGCTAGATATAAGGATAGGGAAGATAATTGAGGCAGAAGCAATACCGAAATCCAAAAAGCTTATTAAATTAATAGTGGATATAGGAAGTGAGAAGAGGATTTTAGTAGCTGGGATAGCAGAAACATATCAGCCGAAGGACTTAATTGGCAAATTAGTTCCAGTGCTTGTGAATCTTAAACCGATTACTTTGATGGGGGTTCAATCAATGGGTATGATATTGGCTGCTGAAATTGATAGTAAAGCCATTTTGTTAACTACTGATAAAGAAGTTCCACTCGGTTCAAAAGTTTCTTAAATATGAATAGCTTAAATATCATAAAAGCTATTGCTCATAAAGATTTTCTTATTGAATACCGTTCAAAGGAAATTATAAATTCAGTAATATTTTTCTCACTTTTGGTTTTGGCAATAGCAAGTTTTTCTTTGGAACCTGGTTCAGCTGCGGCAAAAGAATTAGCTGGTGGTATCCTATGGATTTCTTATTCTTTCTCGGCTATCTTTTCTTTAAATCGTTCCTTTTCCATTGAAAAGGATGAAAATGCTATACAATCATTAATGTTGATTCCTGAAAAAAAATCTCTCATCTACTGGGGCAAATTTCTTACTAATTTTATTTATATATTTTTAACAGAAATAATTATATTCTTTCCTTTTTTGATCCTATTTAACATCCAAATTACAACTTCCTTGCTATTGCTATGGATTTATATTATTTTAACTGATATTGGACTAATATCTATCGGAACCCTTTTTGCCTCAATGCTTTTGAAAAGCAGAACAAGAGAGTTAATGCTGCCGATTCTTTTATTTCCTATAATTATTCCTTTGATGTTAGCAGCTACAAAATCCTCTTCACTTCTTTTACAAGCAGCACCTCATTCTTATTGTTTTCCATGGCTAAAAATAATCATTTCATTTAATATTATATATCTAACTACTTGTTTTCTTCTTTCAGAGTATGCAATTGGGGAGTAATCCGAATTGAGTTTATAGAGTTTGTAGAGTTGAGAGTTTATAGAGTTCCACCAATTCTACCTATCTCTGATAATAAAAGGAATATTTTAGAAAGGATTATCGATTTTTATTATTAGCGCAATGAATGAAAATGAATAATAATAAGTAATAATCAACATGGGTTGAAGAAATAATTGAGGCAATAATGGCAAGAAATGGTGGAACTCTCAACTCTATAAACTCGAATTGAGTTTATAGAGTTTGTAGAGTTGAGAGTTTATAGAGTTCCACCACAATGATTAGGAATTAGGCATTGGGAATTGGAAATTAGGGATTGGGAATTAGGAATTGGGAATTGGGGATTGGAAATTAGGGATTGGGAATTAGGATTAGGAATTGGGAATTAGGGATTAAATAAAATATTTAAGCTAAAAAGTATTGAAATGGAGGAACTCTCAACTCTATAAACTCTACAAACTCTATAAACTATTGCTAAATTGACAAAATTAATA
>CAYREJ010000167.1:0-5901 GCA_964423235.1 uncultured Acidobacteriota bacterium
TTTCTTTGTGATCTTTGTGTCTTCTTTGTGCTCTTTGTGGTTTATAATTTTTTTGTCATTGGCTTTTAGGATTTGGGGAAAACTGACTAATTACTTTTTTATTATTATTAACCATTATTATTTATTGCTATAATCGATAATTATTTCAAAAAGATAGGAAGTTAGGAAGCTAAGATAGAATCCTTATTCCTATAACAATGGATGCAATTAAGATTGCAATATGGTGTTATTTCATAATTAGCCGCCATAGGCATCGCATTCCTTTTTCGGCTTCTTTTTATAAAATTTAAAAATCTAATTATTCTTGACATCTCGTCTCACGTCTTACATTTTACGTCTCACATTCTGCGCCTCACATCTCACCTATTCAATCCTTATGGCAACTCCCAATGAACGATTATCCAATCTCCCGTATTCTTTAGGTATCCAAGTTCTATTTACTTCTATCCTCAAATAATTTATATCGCCATATCTTTTCCTTATCTCCGCTAAATCAAGGAATTCCCATTCTGCTTTTACCCATTTCAATTCTTTCAATAAAATCCCTTTTGAATAAAATTTAGCAATAACCGGTTTTTCATTAATATCAGCATGCATAGCCAATATAAAAAGAGAATCCTGAGCTTTTCCTATTGGTAAAATAGCTATCCTTCCAGTCCATCTACCCTCTTGATTAGAATTCCATGTTTCCTTCTCATATAAACCAAATCCTTCTGAATAAACTTGATTTTTAAAATTCTCTTCCTCTAATAAAGAAATCCAAAATTGATAAATTACCAAAAAAGCAATTAACAATATGAAAATAATTTTAATGAACCTTTTATTACTTAATTTGGGTTTAAATTCAATAAATGAGATAACAATCCAGAATAATGAACCTATGCATAGACAATAAAACATTTCTTGATATAATGAATAAATTCCGAAAATACAAAAAGATAAGAATAGACTGAAATTAAAATTAGATGGAGCTGAATTAAATTTTTCATACGAAGAGTATAAAGCATAAAAATACAAGATCAAATAAATTAATGTTCCAACAAAACCGGTCCCAGCAATAAATTGAAAATACTGATTGTGAGCACTTCCATGAAGATAAACATACTCAGGATGATTTTTTGGTCTGAACTCAATATATCTCCATCCATAAGAATCCAATCCTAATCCCAATAAAGGTGCCTGAGCAAACATATCAATAGCAGCAGATAAATATTTGGTTCTATTATTTTCCAAAAATTTCTTTACAAATTTAAAATGGAACTGTTTTGCATCAGCAACATAGGCTATTAATAATGCTATAATAATTAAAGATACAAAAGATAAAGAAAGAATAATAAAAAATTTTCGCTTTTTTTTAAATTCTATAAATGCCCATATTAAAAATAAAGCGATTAAAGCTACCAAACCTCCTCTTTGGAAGGTAAGAATTATTGCCAGCACATTTAAAAAGATAAGAACAAAATAGAGAATAATCCTTTTTCGTGTTAATCCTGCTTTAAACAAAGACAAGAAGAATGGAAGAATCATAGATACATATTCTGCAAACCAGGCAGGATGCCAAAAAACTGATTGCAGTCTATGTTCAGTAGGAAAGGTAGTTGGTCTTATCTTATTCAAATCTATAAAATTAAAAAAATCTAATAAACCAATTAAAGAATAAAAAGTAGCGCTAATACAAAAATAAATAGCTAAAGAATCTTTCATTTGTTCAGGAATTGAATTTCGGATCAAAAGAAAAGAAAATACAATCCAAGCCGAGTAAAAAATAATATTTCTTAAGGAAATAAAAATATTTTCAGCCGGAGCATCAATTATAGCATTGAACCAATCTTTAGGGTCATAATAAAAATATAGAGTTTCAAGAATTTGATAAAGGTATGGCAGAAGTGATAGAAGACAAACAATTAAAAAAAATAAAGTAATTATAAAAAAAATGGGGTTTATCTTATTTTCTTTTCTTTTTAACAGCATTCCTACAATGATCCCTGTAAATGAAGCAAGATAATATTTATTGTTTGGATATCCGGGATGCTGCCCAAGAATAGGTAAGAGTATAATAAATAATCCTAAACTATATTTTGTTTTATAATAAGTAAAAAGAGAAAAGATAACAAATATAGCAAAAATAAAAAAATAATAATGTGAATTCATTTGTAATTAATTTATTTATGAGGGAGATTTTATATTATTTAACAATTGCAGAGCTTCGTTAGTTTCTTTACACCAGAGTGATAATTTTACAAAGAATTCTGCTTTATTAATATCATTTGTAGCTAAATAAATTTTAGCACGAAGGTAATGTATTTCCCAATCGTAAGGAGATAAAAGTGTAGCTTTTTCAATATCTTCTATGCATTGGCTATATTCTTTTCTGTCTATGCTTTCTTTTATTCGGGCTTTATATCCGCTAATAGCTGAAATAACACTTATAGCTGTATCTTTATTTTGATTTTTTTTATATTTCTTTAATAGCTCCTCACTAAAATTAGATTGCAATTTTGATAATTCTTTGAAATCTCCTTTAAACTTCTCTTTGGCAATAGAGAATTTCCCATATTTTTCAGCTATTTCTTTGATAAAGTTAGCAAAATCTTGATTACCAGTTTTTTCAGCTATGTAATACATAATTAAATGACCCATCAAATTGCGAGGGTTATTAGTTAGAAATAATATTGCATTTTCTTTAGCTTGCTGCAAATTATCCATTAATATAAAAAGGATAGCTTGATTAAAAGTCAAATCTGAATCTTCAGGATAAATAGACAAAGCCTGTTTCAAATACCATTGAGCATGTTGCAAATTATTTTGATTAATTAAAGCTACTGCTATATTATTAAACAAAGAGGATGAAACTTCATGTTTTGAAACTTCTAAATAATCCTGTAAAGCAGTGCTAAAATCTTTTTTAGCAGCTAATAAATTTGCTTTCTCAAATAAAGCAATATGAAAAAGGGATGAATCTGATGATATTTCTGATAAAGTCTCTATGGCTTTATTATAATCTTCCAATTGATAATATGCCTTTGCTAATTTTAAATTAACTATTGGAAAAGATTTATTTTCTTTTATCGCTTGCTTAAAAAATTTTATTTTCTTTTCCGGTTGTTCTTCCTGCAATCCTTTTATATACATTTCAAAAGAAAAAGCTGAAATATTATTGAATAAGTCTTTATAATAAGACATTTTCAAACCTTTACTATTAAAATAATTTACTACTGCTTCTGATAATTTAATCTGCAGATTTATTACATTATCTAATTCGCTTTCTATATTTATTTTATACGAATTTAAAGTTTTAATATCTACAATTCTTGCTTTTAGGAGCAAAGCTTTTTCATCATTTTCATTATTTTCTAAAGAACCTATCAAAGCATAATCAATGTTGTTAAGAGAAGCCATCTTTATAATAGTAGCATAAGTAAGGTCCATATTCTCTGATAAGCCCATGTGATCATATATTTCATTCATTTGCTCTGAAGTTAAAATGTAATTTTCAGATGAATAAATAGAATCTCTCAAAGCTTCAGAAATTCCCCGAGCTAACCAATATAATTTCTTATCCTTCAAATTATTTTGAAGAGGGAAAAAAGCAATAGAGTAAAATGAATATACGATATTCACATTTAAAATAAGAATAAACAAAATAATTAATTTAAAAAAGAGGGAAACCTCTATGTAGTCCAATATCTTTTGCCATTTTAATTGCATAATAATACTCCTTTGATGTAATGCAACGGTTTATTTTAGGATGATTATATGCTTTATAGCAAGGTCTGTATTGCTCCATGATATTAACATAGGTATTTGGTGAAATTTCATAATATAAGAAATTCAAAGCCGCTTCAGTGCCAGCCATATCATTAGGAAGAACTAAATGCCGAACAAGTAGTCCTCTGTAAGCTATTCCTTGCTCATCAATTAACAAATCTCCTACTTGTCTATGCATTTCTTTAATCGCTTTTTTCACTACTTTTGGGTAATCTGCAGCATTAGCTAATTCAAAGGCAACTTCAGAATTTGTAAATTTTAAATCTGGCATGTATATATCTACAATTCCTTCTAATAATCTCAAAGCAGCTACTGACTCATATCCACCACAATTCCATACAATTGGAATCTTAAGCCCTTCATCTTTAGCAATAAAAATCCCTTCCAATATTAACGGCATAAAATGAGTGGGTGTTACAAAATTAATATTATGACAACCCATATTTTGCAATTTAAGCATAATTAAAGCTAATTCTAAAGGAGTTATCTCAATTCCTTCAACAAGGTGGCTTATCGTATAATTTTGACAAAAGATGCAACCGAGATTGCATCCACTCAAAAAAATAGTTCCGGACCCTCGCCATCCCCTAAGACAATCTTCTTCTCCATGATGTGGACCATAGCTTGAAATTATTAGCTTCCCCCCTACCTTGCACTCTCCTTTCTCACCTTGTAATCTTTTCTTCCTACATACCCTTGGACATAAAACACACTCCTCCATTAACTTATATGCTTTTTGCAATTTTTCCCTCATATTTAAGACTTCTGCCAAGTCTTCCATGCCACCTCTATTGTCTTAATGTGAATATCAACCGTATCTTTAAAATCAGAAGCATACCCTCCTCCAAGCAAAATAATTAATTTAGTTCCGTTATCATAAGCTTTTTTAATCACTATCTTATCCCTTTCTTCTAATCCTCTTTTAGTAAGACACAACCCACCTAATAAATCATTCTCGTAAGGATCAGCCCCTGCTATATAATAAATAATGTCAGGCTTATGCCTCTTATAGATATTATCTAATTGTTCAATTAGTATAGAATTATATTCTTCATCTTTGACACCATCCGGTAAATTAATATCAATTCTGCTGGGAGGTTTTATCATAGGATAATTGTTGTATTGATGCATTGAAAAAGTAAATACCCTCTCATCAGTTCTAAAAATAAATGCATTCCCGTTTCCTTGATGTAAATCCAAATCAACAATGCAAGGTCTTGTAAACCAATTTTTATCGAGACCAACTTTTATAGCTACTGCAACATCATTAAGCACGCAAAATCCTTCTCCATGATCAGGAAAAGAATGATGAAAACCACCTCCGATATGCACACCAAGCCCCTCCTGTAATGCTAATTCAGTCGCAGCAATTGTTCCTCCTACTGCCTTCCAAGAAGCTACCTTCAACTCCAAAGAATAAGGAACCTCCATCACCATAATTTCTTCTATACTTAAAGTAAATTCTTCTAATTTCCTTATGTAATCCTCTGTATGAACTCTTAACAAATCTTCTCTTGAAGGCATCGGCGGTTCTATAATGTCTTCTCTTGAAATAATTCCTTTTTCCAATAAATTATTAAGTATGCATTTATACTTTCTGGTAGGAAATACATGCATTCCTAAATCAACTTCATAATTATCAGAGTAAATAACCTTCATCGGATATTTTAGAATTTTTACTATTTAATTTCAAACCCAATTCCCCTTTGCTCTAACTTTAAGCTTTTCCAAAATGCATCTTTCGCAAAAAAAGATTTTAGTCCTTTCCAAGATTCCCTATTCTACCTCTGTGCTCTCTGTGCCTCTGTGGTTAAATACAGAGGATATTCAAATAATTTTTTCACGCAAAGATGCAAAGCTCGCAAAGATAATTCTCTTTCCCTTAGATTCTTAACTTCCTAACTTCTTAACTTCTTTTCACTTTGCGCTCTTTGCGTGCATATTAAAATATTTTTTTCACGCAAAGACGCAAAGCTCGCAAAGTAGTACAGGCATTCCTGCCTATGAAAAAGGCATGGACATTTGGAAAAAGCAGAGAAAGGAATAGGCACAGACAAGAATGTCCGTGCTACTTCTTTGCGAGGAATTCGGCAAATTGGCTAACTCGCAATAAAATAATAAAACTCATAGCAA
>CAYREJ010000168.1:0-5872 GCA_964423235.1 uncultured Acidobacteriota bacterium
AGTGTAAATAGATAAACACAGATAAAATAGATAAACACAGATGAACGCAGATGAACACAGATGAAGTTGGATGATTTCATCTATGTTAATCAGTGTGCATCCGTGTTTATCTGTGTTTGCATTATTTTCATCTGTGTTAATCTGTGTTAATCCATGTTTATCGGTGTTTAAATTATTTAAATCTGTGTTAATCTTATCTTAGCACTTGACTTTAGTATAGTATTAATTTATAATAAAATTTCATTAAAGCTAATTAAAAGAGAAAGAGTTGTACATTCGCAGGAAAGCGAGACTTCCAAATATATTAAGTTATAGAATTCATGAAAATTATATTAGATAAAAAAGCAGGATTTTGTTTTGGAGTAAGAAGAGCTATAAATTTAGCAGAAGAAGAAGTAAAAAATAATAAACCTGTTTTTACATATGGACCTATAATACATAATCCGCAAGAGGTAAACAGGTTAAAGAGGATGGGTGTTAATGTGATAAATGAAGCAAATAATTTCATAAAAGGAACCATTGTAATAAGGACGCATGGAATTTCTCCTACTGAGTATGAAGAATTAAAAGAAAGATGTGAAAAGATAATAGATGGGACTTGTCCATTAGTGAAAAGGTCTCATGAAGTAGTAAAAAGATTTAAAGAAGAGGGATTAAGAATAATAATAATAGGAGATATAAATCATCCTGAAGTTAAAGCAATAATGGGATATGCAGGTAATAATGTGTTAGTTATTAAAGATAGAAAGAATTTAAATGGTGTTCCCATAGGGGGGAGGGTTGGAGTAATAGCGCAGACTACTTTAAGCAAAGAGAATGTTCAAGAGATTTTAACTTATTTAGCGACTAAAGTTATTGAGATGCATTATTATAATACATTGTGTGCCGTTACATTAAATCAGAAGAAATCTGCTGAAGCTTTGTCTAAGGAAGTAGATATAATGATAATAGTAGGGGGGAAAAATAGTTCAAACACTACGAAATTAGCGGAAGTATGTAAAAAGAATAGAGAAAGGACTTACTTAATTGAATCAGCAGAAGAATTAGATATAAATTGGTTTAAGGCAGATGATATTGTGGGAGTGACTGGCGGAGCTTCTACTCCTCAATGGGTTTTAGAAGAAGTTATGGAAGTTTTGGAAAAATTTTCTTTTATTTTATCCAATGAGAAAATTATTTCTTATGAATATCAGTAAAATAAAACCTGGAGGTTTATTATGGAAAGTAATAATCAAAAGAAAAATGAGATAGAAAATCAAGAGTATGAAGAACTAATTTCACAATACCGAATGAATTATAAACCTCCTGAGGTAGGGGAACTAATCTATGGAAGGGTAGTAAGCTTTGATGATAAATATGGAATTGTGGATATAGGATTAAAATCTGAAGGATTAGTTCCGATAAATCAATTAAAGAATCACAATGGGGAGCTTAAAGTATCTATAGGGGATGAGATACCGGTAGTTATAGAATCTTCTTTTTCAGGAGAAGATTACATAATTTTATCAAAGGCAAAAGCAGATGAAATATTAGGGTGGGGGAAGATAAAGGAAGCTTATGAAAAGCAAATGGTAATGGAAGGTGAGATAACCCAAATAGTCAAAGGAGGAGTAATAGTAAATAGTGGTTATAAAGTATTTATTCCTCTTTCCTTATTCGATATAAGGAAGACAAAGGACATAGAGAATTATTTAGGGCAAAATATCTTTTTTAAGATTATAAATATAGATGAAGAAAAGAAAACAGCAATTGGATCCAGAAGAGCTGTTGTTGAGGAACAGAGAGAAGAGATGAGAAAAAAACTTTTAGCTAATCTTAAGGAAGGAAGGATAGTAAGGGGTGTTGTAAAAAATATAACTGATTTTGGAGCTTTTATAGATTTAGGAGGAGCAGATGCTTTATTGCATAGAAGCGATATAGAGTGGGATAAAGATGTTGATCCTTCTGAAGTATTCAAGATTGGGCAGACTGTTAAAGCTAAAGTAATAAAATTTGATCCGGAGACAGGAAAAATATCATTAGGTATAAAGCAAATGAAAGCAGACCCTTGGGAAAAAGTTATTAAAAAATATTCAGTAGGTTCAGTGATAAAAGGGAAGGTTACTTCATTGACTGATTATGGAGCCTTCGTAGAAATTAAGAATGGAATTCATGGGATGATTCATTTAAGTGAATTATCTTGGGACAAAAAAATAAAGCATCCGAAGCAAGTTTTAGCGGTTGGTGATGAAGTTAAAGCTTATATTTTAAAAATTGATGAGAAGCAAAGAAGAATCTCTTTAAGTTTAAGAGAAGTTGAGCCTAATCCTTGGGAGAACTTCAAGAAAAAACATCCGGTGGGTTCAAGAGTTTCAGGAACTATTAAAAGATTTTCAAGTATGGGCGCCTTTGTAGAGCTGCCAGAAGGTTTGGAAGGATTTATTCATATAAAAGATATGACTTGGGCAAAGAAAGCTAAACCTCCATCAGAAATTGTAAAAAAGGGAGATGTTGTTACTGCTGAAGTTCTTGAAGTTGTTCCGGAAAGAAAAAGGATTCGGTTAGGCTTAAAACAATTGATTCCGAATGCTTGGGATGAATTTTTCAAAAAATATAAGGAAGGCAACATAATTTCAGGAAAAATAACTTATTTTACTGATTATGGAGCCTTTGTAGAAATTGAAAATGGCATAGAAGGCTTTTTACATATTTCTGAGATTTCAAATAAAAAAATAAATAAGCCGTCTGATGTATTATCAATAGGTCAAGAAGTAACTGCTAAAATCTTTAAATTGAACCCAGAAGAAAAAAGAATTTCTTTAAGTTTAAAAGCTCTGATGAAAAGCGAAAAGCCTAAGAAGAAGCAAGAAGTAGTTAATTATGCAGGAACTTCTGAAGCAGAATCTTCGAAAGTAACCATTGCGGATATTGCTTCGGAGGAATTGAGAAAGTTGAAAAATAGCCAGAAAAAGGGGAAATAATTATTATTTATGAGGAAGAAGGAATTAACATTGTTAATTAAAAATAAATTTTCAATCCCTTTTAACACAGCCAATAAAGTTGTTTCAATTTTTTTCCATTCTATTTCTGAAGCTTTGAAAAAAGGACAAGAAGTTCAATTAAGAGGATTTGGTTCCTTCAGATTAAGAGAGAGGAAAGAGAGGATAGGAAGAAATCCTAAGACAGGGGAAAAGGTGAGAATACGATCCAAAAAAGTTCCTTATTTTAAGCAAGGGAAAGAAATATATCATTCTTTAAAGAGAAAGGCTTAATGAAGCATTTGTGGACGCCTTGGCGGTACAAATATATTTCAGCTGCTCAAAATAAGAATGAATGCATTTTTTGTTTAGCGCGCGAAGCGAAAGACAATAAAGATTGTTATATTTTATATAGAGGGGAGCATAACATAATCATATTGAATGTATATCCTTATACGAGCGGGCATATGATGATAGCTCCTTATAAGCATATAGCATCTCCTCTTGAATCCAATAAAGATCAAATAATGGAAATGTCAGAATTAATGCTAAAATCATTAGGGTTCTTAAATGAAATTTATAGCCCGGGTGGTTTCAACATAGGTATGAATATAGGAAGATGTGCAGGTGCAGGCTTCTATGAACATTTTCATCTTCATGTACTTCCCCGATGGGAAGGGGATACTAATTTTATGGCGACGCTATCAGAAACCAGATTAATCCCGGAAGATTTAGATCAAACTTATGAAAAATTATTAATCAAATTTATATCCCTTAAATAAAATATATGAAATTAGAATTTACAGAAGAGCAAAAGGCGATTCAACAAGCAATAAGAGAGTTTTTAAATAAAGAAGTATCTCCCTATGTAGATAGATGGGAAAAAGAAGAATATTTCCCCAGAGAGGCTTTAACGAAGCTGGGCGAGCTTGGTTTTATGGGAATGACTTTTCCTGAAGAATATGGAGGAGCAGGCATAGATTATATTTCTTCTTGTTTAGTTATTGAGGAGATAGCTAAAATATCAGCTTCTTTAGCAATAATAGTGAGTGTACATAATTCAGTAGGATGCTATCCGATTTATAAATATGGAAATGAGGAACAAAAGAAAAAATATTTGAAACCTTTAGCACAAGGGAAGTTATTAGGAGGTTTTGCGTTAACTGAGCCTAATGCTGGTTCTGATGCTGCGGCAATAAAAACAAGAGCAATTAAAGAAAATGATCATTATATATTAAATGGAACAAAAGCTTGGGTTACTAATGCTGGTGCTGGTGGCATTATTATAGTTCAAGCCGTCTCCGATCCTTCAGCTGGGACAAAAGGCATTAGCTCTTTTATTGTTGAAACTAATTTTGAAGGATGCGTTATTTCTAAAAAGGAAGATAAGTTAGGTTTAAGATGCTCCATCACCAATGAAGTTAGTTTTGAAAATTGTATAGTTCCTAAAGAAAATTTACTTGCACAAGAAGGGATGGGGTTTAAGATTGCTATGGATGCTCTTGATGGTGCAAGAATAGGCGTAGCAGCTCAGGCTATTGGAATTGCTGAAGCAGCTATGGAAAAAGCTATTGAATATTCTAAAATAAGAACCGCTTTCGGAAAAACCCTTTCTTCTTTTGAAGGTATTCAATTTATGATTGCAGATATGGCTACTAAAATTGAATCAGCTCGCTTACTGATGCTAAAAGCAGCCCAACTTAAAAATGATAATCGCCGATGTGTTAAAGAAGCTTCAATGGCTAAACTATATGCCAGCGAAATATGCAATGAGATTACTAATAAAGCATTGCAAATTTATGGAGCATATGGATATTCCAAAGATTATCCTTTGGAAAGATATTTGAGAGATGGGAGGGTAACTTCCATCTATGAAGGAACATCAGAAATACAAAGAATCATTATTGCACGCGAAATCCTAAAGAACAATTGGTAATTTTATTTTTTCTCGCCCATAGGAAAGTTTGATGGAAATAGCTCCTGCTTTTTATAATTAGCAGGTATAATAAATAAGTCATTGCTTAATTTCTTTGATTCAATATTATAAGCAGTCGTCTCAGTAATGGTATGCTCTGTTTTATTATTTTTTAAATCAGTTATTTTATGATCAATAACTGATTTAACTATAAAACCAACATCTTCTAATATGTTTTTATATTTTTCTATTAGCTCATCAACATCTTTCATTCCTAATTTGAAGGATTTTTCTTTAAAAGTAGCCGCAAGTTCATCAATCGGAATTTCCTTTGTTCCCCATATTTCGTGAGATTGCTCTATATGTTGCTTCACGCTCATAAACATTATCTTTAAATTCATATCATAAGAAGTATCTAACATTATATGATTACATGAATAATTACCTATTTTTTCAGATGGAAGTTTCGTTGCGTTAACTTTAACATTGGTTAATTGAATAGTCATCATTTGCATAGCACCTAATGCTTGCAACATCTGTTCTAAGGGCATTTCTGTGTAAGTTTTATCTTTCGGATTCACTAAATATATTAAATTTCCTTCGCTCTTATATAGAAAATAACTACCTTCTTTCGCTAAAGGATAAATGCTTCCTTCAGAAAATTCTTCTCTTACATTTCCATTTTGTGCATAAAGATGGATCATTGAAGTTGCTACTTTTTCTCCTTTTTTACTGACTATTTTCATTTGCCATTCTAATCCCGCTAAAGTATAGCAACATTGAGCAAAAATCAAAATTAAACCCAAAAGAAAATATTTATTTTTTGACATATTATCCTCCTTAAATAATTTTAGATAATTTTTATATTTTCAATAATTTACTAAAAAATAATTATTAAGTATAAGTATAATAATGAAATTTGTCAATCATAGCTTATGCAAATGATCAGTTTTTTCCAAATCCTAAAAGCCAATGGCAAAAAAATTAGAAACCACAAAGA
>CAYREJ010000169.1:0-5815 GCA_964423235.1 uncultured Acidobacteriota bacterium
CTATAAACTCTACAAACTCTATTCGAGTTGAGAGTTCCACAATTCCTTACCATCTTGCATCTAAGATAAGATTAATATAAATAAAGAAAGATTAACACAGATGAACACTGATAAACACAGATACGCAAAGCCGATAGATGATAGGTGATACATTATAAACAATATGTGTTTGATTAAATAAATGATAAAAGGATGAATGAAGCATGAAAAGAAGATTTAGGTACAGCAGTAGGAATTTGAGGAACTCTATAAACTCTCAACTCTATAAACTCTAAAAACTCAATGGGGATATTTGACATTATCTAAAATTTAATATAATATATCTTAATTATGAAATCAGCTATAATATAACATAATTGATTAAAATAGGAGGTAAATGTTAATGTTAATATTAATTGGAATAGAAAATAAGCTTAATGCGATATTAAACGAGATAATAGAATTACTTGAATTCTCTGAAGAAGATTTGATGAAAGTTACCAAAGAGGATGAAACTTATATAATATTGGATTTAGTTAGAGCGAATCAGATAATGAATTGGTTTTTGCAGAATACAGAAGCGAGGCTAAAAATAAAGAAAGCTAATGGAGATGATTTGATAAGATTTGAGGGGGTAGATGGATTCAGAGAATTTTTAATAAGGCATATAGGAGTGAAAGAAGGGGAGAAATGGGTGATAGAGCAAAGCGCTGATGATAAATTTATTGCGTTAAGAAGAGCTTTACCGAATGAGATAAGAGCTTATAATGCAAGAGAAGATGTTATAGAAATAGAAGCTGATAAGGTATTGCGGATAATGAGCATAGGAAAAGATATAGGGATAGAAGAAATTGATTTTAAATATGCGATACAATATTTGTGAGGTAAATATGCAAGAATGGAATATTCAATGTGCAAATTGTTCTAAGCATTTTAATGCTGCACAAGCAGTATCTTGTAAATGTTTTTATCAATTTCCTACGAAGATATGTCCATATTGTTTGAAGTGTTTTTGTACGAGCAAAGAAGCATATAGAGAATATTGGCGGAATTTACCTGGCGGAGAGAGGAAGAAAATAATAGGTAGCAAGCCTATTTGGAAGTGGTTAAAAGAAATCAATTTATTGAGTGATAGTGATATTAATGATATTGTTGAAGAGGCAAAGAAATTGAGGATAACATTTATGAAGGCTGCTTATAGATTAGGTTATTTTGATAAGGATGAAGTAGAAAAGATAAAGGAGATCATATACTTTACGCCGGATGTAATTTTTGAGAAGGTAAAGGTAAGGGAACAGAAGTGGGTAGTTTGGGATAAATACAAAGGGATGATAATAGATGATGCGAGAATAAACAATCAGAATTATAGTGTTGTAGCATTTCCGATGGGTGTAAGCAGCACGAGTGTATTTAAGGTTCAGGCTGAATTAAAGAAGCTTATCATACCAATATATATAGAATTAACATTATGGAAGATGTTAGTTGAAGAAACTAAGGTTGGATTTGCAAAAGGAAAGAATAAAGAGGACACTTCTTTTTCATTAAAGGAATGGTTTTGGGAACTGATTAATGAAGCTATTGCAGAAGGGAGGGAAGAGATTTTAATAGAGTCGGATGTTAATAATGATAAATCAAGTATATTTTTTAATGGAGAAGGGAGATGGATACTTTATAAAACTTCAGATATAGCATATCGTTCATTAAGTTGGGGGATAAAGAATTTAATTCCGGAACAGGGGAAAAAGGTTAAAGATGATTATTATCTAAATTATAAGGTATTTGATAATAGGATATTTTTAAGAATTGAGCCTTACAAATTTAATTTTGAAAAAAGAGATAATTCATTCATTCAGATGATTTTGGATGTGATGCAATTAAGGAGAGGGATGTTATTGCTTATTACGGATTTATATAGGGAAGCTCTTGCCAGAACTATTATATTTCATAGCAAGGGAGATTATTCTGTGATGGTGAATAATTTGTCAATTGCAGGAGAAGATGCGTCATTTTTTAAGTCAGCGAAGAACGATTATTTTGGTTTATCAAAATATGTGGCAATTATTGATGATATAGAAGACATAGAAGAGGTTATGAAAATTTCTTCAGTGAATTTCGTTGTAGGTATAAGCGGTAGGGATATATCATTAAAGATTTTGGAAAATGATAATGGGAATTTGATAAAAGCGATGCTTTTTTGGAGATTCAAAAAGCTTTGTAGTAAGTGTAAAATAAAAGCTAAATACATTTCCGGGGATAATATTTCTTTATGGCAAAGAAACGAGATCGGCTGTAATTTATGTCGGCGAGGGTATAATAGTGATATACTAATTTTTGAAGAATATGGGAAGCCTCCGGAGGAAATAATTTCTTCTTTAATTTTAGGAGAAGAAATAGATTGGAGGGATTTGTCATTTGTTGATCCAAAAATTTTAATGCAAAAGGTAAGAATTTCAAAATGATTATGAAAGATAAATTTTTATTTATATGCAGAAAGAATTCTTTATTGGAAGAAGTTAAGGATAGATTATTGAAAAAATATGAAGTGATATATTCGGATAATTATAGAGAAGCAATAGAACTAAATAAAAAATTAAGACCTTCATTTGTATTAATTGAGGATTTAATAAAGGGGGAAAGCGGGACGGAATTGAGTCGTCAAATAAAACAAGAAGATGACAAGACTAAAATAATACTATTGATACATGAGGAGATAATGAATTTAAGGGCGGCAAAGATAATGAGTGCTGCAGATTTTGTAATTAAATATCCGAAGGATAGAGAAGACTTAAGTGAAATTTATAATTTAGAGGCTTTAAGAGACAAATTTCAACTTCCATCTTTTGAAGAGGAGAAGATGAAAGGGAGTTATTTGAAGGAAGGAAGTGATGTTTTTTCTAATTTAGGAGATTATAAATTAATAAAGAAGATAGCAGAGGGAGGAATGGCTGATATTTATTTAGCAGTAAAAACAGGGATAAGTGGATTTAGGAAACTTTTAATTTTGAAATTGATAAACTCTTTTTTTAGTAGGTCTGAGGATTTTGTGAAAAGGTTTATGGATGAGGCGAAAATAGGAGCATTTTTAAATCATAAAAATATAATTCATATATATGATTATGGGATGTATGAGGGACAATTATATATAGCGATGGAATATGTGAAGGGAAAGAATTTAGATGAATTAATGAAAGATGTTCAGCCGGAAACGATTCCTTTTCCGATAGCTGTTTATATAATTCAAGAAATTTGTTATGGGTTAAGTTATGCATATAATGCTACTGATGATAAAGATAGAAGGCTAAATGTGATTCATAGGGATTTATCTCCTCATAATATTTTGATAAGTTTGAATGGAGAAGTTAAGATTGCTGATTTTGGAGTGGCGAAAGCAACGATAAGTCATCATCTTACGGAAAAGAAAGCTTTGGTGGGAAAACTATCATATATGGCTCCGGAACAAATAAGTGGAAAATATTATCATTCTTCAGATATTTTCAGTTTAGGAATAATTTTTTATCAAATGCTCACTAACAGCCATCCTTTCATTTCAGAAGAAAATTGCTTTTCGCCAACTGAAATTATTCAATCTATATGCAGAGGAAATTATAAAAGGATTGAAAATAGTTCAGATAAAATTAAAGAAATTGAAGGTATAGTTTATAAAATGTTGGAAAAAAAATTAGAGAAAAGATATAATGATGCTACTTTTTTACTTAATGATTTATTAAAAATACCATGGGCTTCTAATCAACAGGGGCTTAAAGAATATATAAGCAAAACTATTCACCGTGAAGCTTAATTTTTTTTGCTTGTAATTCTTCTTTTGTTTCTTGCTTATCGGGGTCTGGAATTATACAATCAACGGGGCATACAGTTTTGCATTGGGGCTCATCGTAAAAACCAACGCATTCTGTGCATTTATCCGGAACTATATAATAGAAATCGGCACTAATTGGATCAAATTTTTGCCCATTTAGTTCCCAAGGCTCTCCATTCGGATATATCGCTGTGTTTGGACAAGAAGGTTCGCAAGCTCCACAATTTATGCAATCTTCATTAATCTTCAGTGCCATTTTTACCTCCTAAGCATTTATAAATTAATTAATAAGAAAGTTTCTTAATAAAATTCATATTATTCTTTCTAAATGTTTTTTGCATAATTTATGATTAAACTGCGCTTTTAGTACTTCTTCTTGCCAATGCGAATTATACAAAGCGCAATTTATATCTTTGCAAAAATCTATTTCTAAATTTTTTATATAATATAAGCATTGCAGTAAATAACCCTTTATAACTTTTTGCAATCTTTTATCTTCCAACTCTAAATAATTATTTTTATTCTCTAACAACCACTTTTGTAATTCCGAAGGCGGTGCGAAATTTTTTATGAAATAATATTCTTTGGGTTTAGCAGGTGCTTCAATTATTCCTGTTCTTGAAATTATGCTTGGATAACCTAAAATTACAGTTCTTAAATGATAACGATTATCAGTTTCCCAAGTCATTAATTTTTTTTCTGTTATGAGAATAACAAATATATTATTTTTGAAATAAAAATCAAATAGATAATTTCTCAATAAATATTGGAATTCGAAGCCATCATAAAAGCAATTTGAAGCCATTTTTTCACTATCCATATGATTTCTTTCATAATCTATTTCTATCGCAAAAGGCAATTGAGAAAATTCTTTTTTATTTATATCTGATACTCTAATTTGTGCCATTTTTTGAGCTAAGAAATTTAATTTTTCTTCTTCTTGAATGAAATGGGAAAATTTAAAATGCTCAATCTTGATATTTGTTAAGCTATTTAAAAATGTAATATATTCTATAATTGGAATTTGGTCAAGAGGGCAATCTGAAACGAGAAGGAGCTTAGTCATTTTATTTTGAAGATTTAAATATGTTGATAGCTATTTCACTGGCTTTTTTCCCGGAAAGTAGCATAGCTCCGAAAGTAGGTCCCATTCGCGGTAAACCAAAAACAGTTGAAACAGCCATCCCTGCTACTATCAAACCGGGATGAACTTCACTGGTATGCTCTACAACTAAATCTTCAGACATTTCTACCCACATCCCACCAAAACCTTTTGTCTTAATTATACCTCTTTCTTCTAATTTCTTTGCAACGCAAGCATCGTGTCCAGTGCAATCTATTACTAAGCGACATTCTAAAGCAATTGGATCTACACAGGTTATTTCCCGAGGTAAAGCTGATACCGGCGTCCAATTTATCACTACACCTGCTACTCTATTCTCCTCACGAAGCACTATATCTTCAAAAATTGTCATATTAGCGAATTTGACACCAGCATCGCAAGCACTTGCTATCAGTTTTGAACAAGCATGTGGTCCATCCGCTACCCATAATCCCTTCGTATGCTCTTCACAAGGCACATTTAATTCCTTCAATACTTCTTGAGCCGGTGAGCGCAATGTTACCTTATTCATTAAATAACCTCCTATCCAAAAACCGCCTCCCAAATAATTATTCCTCTCTATTATAAGAACTTTAATCCCCCTTTTTGCTATTTCTCTTCCTGCCATTAATCCAGCCGGACCAGCTCCTATAATTATCACATCCGAGTTGGCATAAGTATAAAATTGTTCCAAAAATCCTTTTACTATTGCCCTCGTAACCTCAGATTCTCCTACTTGGGAAAATATCTTTTCTTTCATTTTTATCTCCTAAATTAATTTGGAAAATTGAAATTTTGCTTTCCTAATATAATTATTTCATTGAATTAAGTCAAGAAAAAAAAGTGCAAATAATCAGTTTTTTCCAAGTTCTAAAAGGCAATGCCAAAGAAGTGAGAGTGAGAGTGAAGAAGTGAGA
>CAYREJ010000170.1:0-5768 GCA_964423235.1 uncultured Acidobacteriota bacterium
GATTAGTTCTTTGGAGAAAACTGACTAATTACTTCCAAAGATAAAACCATTGCGACCTTAGTGATGACTTTGTCTCGTTTGTGGTAAAAATAAATCAAAACCACAAAGATCACAAAGCAAGCACAAAATACATTCACTTTCTTTTATTCCAATGTTCTTTTAGATAAGACCTTTGTTTTTCAAAAATAAAAGCTTGTTTTTCAATAAAAGCTTCAAATTCTTCATCATTTAAATTTTTTGTTTCATTTATTAGTGAAGCTATACGCGCATAATATAAAGGAAGCATTGTGTCTATGAGTTTAATTCTTTGTCTTTTCCAAAAATGAAAGGCAATGACAAAATCATATACTATTTTTGCCCAATCTGTGATAGGTATAAAAAAATGAACATTATTAGAATTAAATGCTTTATTTAGAGCTGAAAAGCTTTTTTCATTAATGATGCTTTTCCATAAAGGAGAGAAATTTTGATATCCTATTTTAAAATACTCAATTAATTCTTTTAAGTTTATATCAAAGGAATTAGGTTTTGTATTAACGGACTTGCCGAAAATTTTTGTATTTATTCTTTTTTTTGAATTTTGCCATAGATGATAGTCTCTTTCAATGTGGTAAAATAATGTGTGGACTACTTGTCGGAACATATTTCTTAAACCTTCAATTGGGTCTTTGGCATCGTGGATTTTAGCTCCTAATTGAGCTTGGCATATCCTAAGATTAGAAATGATCGCTGTTATTGTTAGCCATATATCAATTCCATATTTTACAACGCTGCTGTCCCATTCATTTTTTTGCAAGAATACTTGAATTGCTTTTTTAGAAAAAGCAAAATCCCCACCTATCGGTTGTCTGATATTATATTTATAGATAGCTCTTATTAAATTATAAGCGATCAAATTAGTAATGGTAGCATCATATTTATATCTGATATAATAAGGAGTAACAAAATCATATTTATGAAGAATTGGCTCAACTAAATTGGATGCCCAAACAGGAGTTATTGATCTTAAGTCTGCATCACATAATACGCATACTTTTGCTTCTAAAAAGTGAGCAGCTTCAAAAATTGCTCTTACGGCGGAGCCTTTTCCGCTTTCACCTCTATAAATGCTAACTATTTTCTCTAAATTATAAGATGGAATAGTAGCCATTGATGCTCTTTCTCGAGTATCATCCGTTGAACCACCATCGGATACAAATATTAAACTTTTATAATTGGGATAATATTGTTTTATTCCTTTTCCTAATGTTTCAATAACATTTGCTATTGTTTTTTCATTATTATAAGAAGGTATCCCAAATAGAAGGTCTACACTTTGAATTTCTTCTATTTTTTCTCTTGCTTCTTCTCTTAATGAAGTTAATAATTTCATTTTATTTTCTCCCTTCTATATTTATTATTTATAAATAAATTATTTATTATCTGATTCAACAGCTTCTAATAGCATATTGAAAAAGCTTGGCATAGCTGAAATTACCCTTCGCCAGCTTGGAATAAATATAGGCTTTGGAGATTTGAAATATTCAATCGCTGCCAAGTCAATAGCTTTCATAAATGCTTCAATGCATAATGCCTCAGCATGCCTATCATAAATTAAAGAATTGATCCTGGAAAGGTCTTCAAATTTTGAACTTTCTTTTCTTGCTTCATTAATAAAAGATATTTTTAAAGTCTTGATAAAATCAGATGAAATAATAACACCTTGAGATGCAAGGTTTTGCAAAAAAGTTTTGATTATATCAATTGCCATTTTCAGTAAGCCTTTTTTGGGGTCTTTTAAAGAAAGAGGTTGATGTTTATGTTCATAATTATCAATTAATTCTACTTGAGCTATTCTATCAATGGAACAGTTCTGGTAAACTTCACTCAATATTCCTATTTCTAAGCCCCAGTCCGGCTGAATCCTCATTACTCTCGCTAATTCTGTTATTAAAGCAAATTCTCCTGCAAGAATGTATCTAAAACTATCAAGAAAATCTAAGAAGGGAAGGGGTGCAATTATTTTTTTCAAAGATTTAATCAATGGAGTCAGCAATAATCTTGTGACTCTTCCATGTAAGCGGTCTGTGAATCTGCTATAATATCCTTTGCAAAATTCATAAAGAAGATAAGGACTTGCTACTGAATAACATAATCTTGCAAGCATCTCTTTATTATAAGTTAATATATCACAATCATGGAGTGCTATTATATGAGCTTTTCCTCGGGCAAGTATATATCCAAATGCCATCCATACGCTTCGTCCTTTTCCTTCCGGTCCAGCTGATAATTCAGATTTATCCAAAGCTTTGTATAATCTTTTAATATTATTACCATCATTCCATATTATTGTAAATTTTTGGGGTAATTGACTAAAAAATTTCTTGGCTTCTATAAATTCGCTCGGAGATGCCTTCCCTAAAGTTATTACAATTTCATCAATAAATTCTATCCCCTTTAAAGTTTCAATTATTCCTTTTAAAGCTTTTGTATGTATTTCTGAAAATAATGATGGCAGCAATAAAGCAATTGGACGTATTTTATTAAATTCTATCAATTGTTTCTCTAAATCATCATAATTCGCCTTGTTTAAGAGAGATAAATTGGCTATCACTCCATTTTGAAAAAAATCACTCATTATTACCTCCTTGTTTTTGTATCCAAATTTTATAAATAATTTTTAGCAAATTATACCATCAAAGCAGAAAAATACAACATTAGGGATTGGGGATTGGGAATTAGGAATTGGGAATTGGGAATTAGGAATTAGGAATTGGGAATTAGGAATTGGGACACAGAAGAATAGAGTTTAAAATTTTGCAATAACCGAGAGAGCCCGGCTCAGGAGCATAAATTATATTTTCTAATTTAATGCTTTCGTCATAGCTACCATCTTTTCTGGGCATTAATATTGCCTTGTCTGCTATTTTGAGCATTTCCTCATCATTCTTGCTATCTCCAATAGCTATAGAAATTAATTTTGTATTTGTTTGCTTTTGTAAAATATTTAAGCAAATTTTGGCTGCTTTTCCTTTATTCTGATCCTCTAATAAATGAAAGAATCTACCTCCTTTAGTAAATGAAATATTTAATTTCTTACAATAATTTTCCAACTCAATAATAAAATCTTTCTTTTCTTCTAATATTATAAAAGGTTCTGTATATTCTCTTTTTTTTGCTAATTTTGCTAATTCTTCAGGCAAATTGGTTAGCTGCATTATCTCCTCTATGCTCATTTCTGAAAATCCTTTTATTTTGAATGGCAATAATTTTTTAAGTTGGTTATATTTCTTAAGGATATTACTATATGGTTTGCTTAATTCAATAATGTCCCATCCTAAAAACTTTTTTGAAATTTTTTCTTTTTCTTTAAGAAAACCTTTGGGGAAAAAAATTGCAGAACCATTTTCGCAAATAAATGGTTGAAGATATTTTATTTTTCTTATTATTTTTATTATTTCTAAAGAAGTTTTACTAGAATTTAAAATAAGAAAATGTTTATCTTTTATAAGTTTCTCTATTAGTGTATGAGCTTTAAATTCATAAGAATCAAAATCAATCAGAGTAGCATCAATATCAGAAAAAATTACATATTTATATTTTTCTTCTTTTACTTTTTTCATTTATTTTATTAGGCTCAACTAATTTTTGAGGAAAATGCAAACCTTTGAGATGAAAACTAAAATCATAATGACATTATAAGTAATTATTATTATGTATTCAAATTTTAGGTTGAGATTCTTTTTGCTTAAGAAAAAGATGATAGAATCAGGACAAAAAATTACAAATGAAGAATTAAATAAAGGGAAAGTGCTGAAATTCCTAAAAGAAAATTGCTTAGTGCAAATTAACGGTTAAGTGCTTTGATATTATTGAGTAGGAATGGGTTCCCATTCGGCATAGTGTTCTTCAATGACTTTGGATGGATTTTCAAAAAGCCATTTTGTATCGGAGTTATAAGTCCATCCCAAATACTCAGAGGCGCCTGCATTTTGAGTGGTAATAAGGAATCTATTGCTAAGATGTCCAAAATATTCTGCTTGCTCTGCCGGTAGAGGTTTGTCTCCACCACTGGGATCAACCGGTATCCATCCATAATTTGGAATGTATACTTCAACCCATCTATGAAAAACTTCATCTATTGAAGCATCATCTCCTCTAACTACTACTGAACCAACATAGCGAGACGGAAGACCTGCTGCTCTACTCATAGCTATATAAAGAAATGAATATTCTGAACATGAACCGTTCCCTCTCTTTAATACTAATGGAGCCGGATTCCAACCCCCACTTAATTCATATTCTAAATGATCTATTATGTAATTATAAATCTTGCGTGCTATCCAATAAGGATTTTTTTCCTCCCCAATCGCTTCTTTCACAGCTTTTTGAATTATTTCATTTTTGTAATCGTATTTTTCTCCATCCTGAAGATATTTATCTTTAATATCTTTTGGAATATCTTTTAGAGAACCTACTTTGTCAGGATAGATAAAGTAATTTATTTCATAGGTTTTCACTTTTGTTTTCATAACTATATTAAGAGATTGATGAGGCAATAATTGCTGAAAGAAAAAAGCAGCTACCCTTTGACCGGAAGCATCTTGTAAATATTCTTGTGGCTGAATATTGAAATTGATTTTTTCTTGAATTTTTTGATTGTCTTTATCTTCAGGTATAGAAATATACAATTGGATATTTTTAACTTTTCCTGGTCCGAAATTATGATATTCTTGTGTGTAAGATACATAAGCATATCTTTCGTTTCTTAGGACAAATTTCTTATCAGGCAATTTAAGAGAAAAAATTGCCTTTTCTTGATAATCTACATTCCATAAATTTTTGCCATCAAAAGTTAATCCGATAGCATATTTCCCAGGCGAAGGAAAATAAAAAATAACATCCCCTTTATTATAATCAATCATATAAATTTCATCTCTGATTCTATCGGATGTCCATAGATATTTTCCATCATAAGCTAATCCCATTGTATCTTTAGTTGGTGCTTTAAATGAGCGAATAGCTGTCCCATCATCAGGAGAAATTATATATATTTCATCATCTTTATTATCAGCAACGATAAGATTTTTACCATCCCAGGCTAATCCAACTGCAGATGGGGAAGGTGCTTCAATAGATTTAATAGTAGTAGACTGATCAACATCAATCCGATATATCATTTTATCACTTATATCGCTGACCCAAAGGTATTTTCCATCCCAAGCTAACCCGTAAGGCATAATAGATGGCGAAGGCATAGATTTAATTATATTTCCATTATTTGGATCAATTTTGTATAGCAGATCACTTTTTCTATCCGCTACCCACAACCCTTTTCCATCATAAGCTATCCCTGTTGGAAATGGTCCCGGTGCTTTTATCTTCTTCTCAATATTAAAAGATTCTTTTTCTATAGTTTTATTACTTTCAGGGTTAGCGCAAAGTTGTTTCGATTCAGAGAATGGAAAGTTTGAAGATTGTGTCTGCTCTTCACTATGCATTAAAGATGAACCCCAAATTAAAATTAGTAAAAAAATTATTTTAACTTTCATCTTACCCTCCTTAAATTTATAAAGCCTATTTTTAAATATATCATAATAATTAATTCTTTTTCAATTTTATTGTAACTGGTCAATTTTCTCCAAAATTATTATTTTGAGATTATTTTATGCTTTTTATGGTTTGCAATTTTGTTTAGCATAATTTTATTTTTTCACGCAAAGCTTGCAAAGCTCGCAAAGATTATTTTCTGTCCTTAACTTCTTAACTTCCTAACTTCTTAACTTCCT
>CAYREJ010000171.1:0-4006 GCA_964423235.1 uncultured Acidobacteriota bacterium
CCTACAATCCAAACACTTTTTTTAATTAAAGCATCTGCTACACTTAAAAGATTTTTTGCCTCCTCAGAATTTATCTCTTTTAATTTATTTTTAAGCAAATTTACTCTTTTTCTTTGCTCGTAGATGCTGGCTTCATCTTTTTGTTCTGCAGTTATAATTTCTTCAGCTAATTTTTCTCCTATTTTGGGAGCTAACATTTTTACTAATTCTTTAGCATATTCGGCTTGTTTGTCAAAAGCTAATCTAAAGCCGAAGCCAAACTCAGCGTTATCTTCAAAAAGGGAATTGCTCCAAGCTGGTCCTTTCCCTTCAGGATTTTTACAATAAGGAGTTGTCGGTAGATTTCCACCGTATATTGAAGAGCATCCTGTAGCATTAGCTATTACAGCTCTATCTCCAAATAATTGTGTTAATAATTTAATGTAGGGAGTCTCACCGCATCCGGAACAAGCACCAGAATATTCAAATAATGGTTGTAATAGTTGACATCCTTTCACTGTGCTAATCCTTACAGAACGACGATCTACTTCCGGAAGACTCAAGAAAAATTTATAATTTATTCTTTCTTGTTCACGGAGAGGAATTTGCGGATGCATATTTAAAGCTTTATGATTAGCTTCTTCTTTACTTTTAGCCGGGCATATTTCTACACATAGATTGCATCCAGTGCAATCTTCCGGAGCGACTTGGATTGTATATTTCCATCCTTTATATTCATTTCCTTTATAGTCCATTGATTTAAAAGTAGGAGGTGCATCGGATAAAAATTTCGGCTCATAAACTTTAATTCTGATAGCTGCATGAGGACACACGATAGCGCATTTCCCACATTGAATACAAATAGGAGGATCCCAAACAGGAATTTCTAAAGCTATATTTCTTTTTTCCCATTGGCTTGTGCTGGTTGGAAAAGTTCCATCCGGCGGAAAGGCAGAAACAGGTAAGTCATCTCCTTTACCGGCAATTATAGTGGCTGTAAAAGTTTGAACGAATTCAGGGGCTTCTAATGGGACAACAGGCGGCTTCTCAATGCTGCTTGTTATTTCCTTTGGATAATTTACCAATTTTAAATGCTGAAGCGCATTATCTACTCCCGCAAAATTCATTTGGATAATTTTTTCTCCTCTGCCACCATAAGTTTTTTTAATAGCTTCCTTTATTAAAGCGATGGCTTGATCTTTTTCTATGATATTTGAAATTGCAAAAAAGCAAGTTTGCATTATCGTGTTGATGCGAGCTCCAAGTCCTGTCTCTTTTGCTATCTTGTATGCGTCAATTACATAAAATTTAAGTTTTTTATCAATGATTTGTTTTTGAACATCTTTAGGAAGTTTATTCCAAACTTCTTCAGGGGGGTAGGGGCTATTAAGCAAAAAAGTAGCTCCTTCTATTGCAGAATCAAGTATATTATATCTTTCTAAAAATACCCATTGATGACAAGCAACAAAATTTGCTTTATTTATTAGATAAGTTGAATGAATTGGCTCAGTTCCAAAGCGAAGATGTGAAACTGTTATAGAACCAGCTTTTTTTGAATCATAAACAAAATAACCTTGTGCATAATTATTTGTATTTTCGCCGATTATTTTTATAGAATTCTTATTGGCACTTACTGTTCCATCAGCTCCTAATCCATAAAAAACCCCTCTGAATACTTTATCGCTTTCTGTGGAAAATTCCGGATCATAATCAAGACTGGTATAAGAAAGATCATCTTTTATCCCAACGGTGAAATGATTTTTCGGTTTTTCTTTTTTCAATTCGTCAAAAACAGCTTTAACCATAGCTGGGGTAAACTCTTTTGATGACAAGCCGTATCTTCCACCGATAATTTTGGGCATTTCTTTCAAAGCAACTATGTTAAGATTAATAGCTTCTACTATTCCATTAATAACATCTAAATACAGGGGTTCCCCTGCGCTACCAGCTTCTTTTGTTCTATCTAAGACAGCTATTGATTTTACCGTTGGTGGAATTGCTTTAGCAAAATGTTTTATAGAGAAGGGGCGATAAAGCCTTACTTTAATCAGACCTACTTTTTCTCCTTTTTTATTTAAAAATTCTACGGTTTCGTGTGCGGTTTCAGCCCCAGAGCCCATCATAATTATAATCCTATCTGCTTCCGGATGCCCGACATAGTCAAAAAGGTGATATTGTCTTCCTGTGATTTTAGCAAATCTATCCATGTATTCTTGAACTATTTCGGGACAATTTAGATAGAAAGGATTTACAGCCTCTCTTCCTTGGAAGA
Organism: uncultured Acidobacteriota bacterium; assembly: GCA_964423235.1. GTDB lineage: Bacteria > Acidobacteriota > HRBIN11 > MFGW01 > MFGW01 > CAYREJ01. Next base: position 2,252 of record CAYREJ010000171.1, read on the forward strand.
AGTGGTCGGGATTTTGGGCAGTTCCTTTGATAACAGGATGTTCTGGGTCCAAGGCTCTTTCTCTATGAGCTGAAACATATTCATCATCTATCATAGATTTCATATCTTCTCGGGACAATTTTAAGATTTTTTGAATTTCGTGAGAAGTTCTGAATCCGTCAAAGAAATGAAGAAAGGGTATTCTGCTTTTTAGAGTTGAAGCTTGAGCAATAAGAGCAAGGTCCATAACTTCTTGGACAGAGTTAGAAGCGAGCATAGCGAAGCCTGTGGAACGGCAAGCCATGACATCACTATGGTCTCCGAAAATAGAAAGAGCATGGCTGGCAACTGTGCGTGCAGCTATATGAAAAACTGTGGGAGTTAATTCTCCGGCTATTTTGAACATATTAGGTATCATTAGCAATAATCCTTGCGAGGAGGTAAAAGTAGTGGATAAAGCACCTGTAGAGAGAGCCCCGTGTACAGCACCGGCTGCTCCTCCTTCGCTTTGCATTTCTACAACTTTGGGGACAGTTCCCCATATATTCTTTACCCCCTCTGATGACCAAGCATCTGCTAATTCTCCCATCGGAGATGAGGGAGTTATTGGATAAATGGCAATGATTTCATTGGTGTGATAAGCTACATACGCGGCAGCTTCATTGCCATCCATCAATGTATATTCATTTTTCATTTATTATCCTCCAAGTATTTTATTAGAAAATTTATAGCAACTATTATCTTGGTTGCTTAAGATGAAGAATACCCTCCTCTTTTCTTTGGCTTCTTTTAACAATAAAAAAAACTTTATCATTTTAGCTTAATGTAATTCATTACTTAAATAACTATGTATAGCTTTAGCAGCTACTTTTCCATCATAAACAGCTGCTATAACTGTAGCTCCACCTCTGACTAAATCACCACCAGCAAAGATTCCCTTCCTGCTAGCGGCGTTTTGCTCATTTACTACTAAAGTTCCCCATTTAGTAAACTCCAATCCAAGCGTCGTATTTCTTATTATAGCATTTGGACTTTGTCCTACTGCTAAAATTACTGTATCAACTTCAATTATAAATTCTGAACCTTCTATTGGATAAGGCTTTCTACGCCCTGATTCATCCGCTTCTCCTAATTGCATCCTTACGCACTCCATAGCCATTACTCTTCCATCCTTATCTCCAATAAAACGAACAGGATTTGTTAATAAGTGAAATTCAACCCCTTCTTCTAAAGCATGCTGAATCTCTTCTTTTCGCGCTGGCATTTCTTCTTTTGCTCTTCTGTATATGAGCATAACTTTTTCCGGTTGCAATCTCAACGAAGTTCTTGCCGCATCCATCGCCGTATCTCCTCCGCCTATTACGGCTACTCTTCTTCCTATCTTCACTGGTGTATCATATTCAGGAAATTTATAAGCCTTCATTAAATTTATTCGGGTTAGAAATTCATTGGCAGAATATATCCCCATTAAATTCTCTCCGGGAATATTTAAAAATGTTGGAGTGCCTGCTCCTGTTCCTAAAAAAATTGCTTGAAAACCAAATTCATTGAATAGCTCATCTATTGTAGCAGTCCTGCCAACTATAAAATTAGTTATCAGCTGTACACCAATTTTTTTAACACGATCTACTTCATTTTGAACAATAAATTTAGGTAAACGAAATTCCGGTATCCCGTATATAAGCACTCCACCAGCTTTATGTAATGCTTCAAAAATTGATACCTCATATCCTTGTTTTGCTAATTCAGCTGCACATATTAATCCCGAAGGTCCAG
>CAYREJ010000171.1:4016-5760 GCA_964423235.1 uncultured Acidobacteriota bacterium
ACCGCTACTTTTTTCCCATTCGGAGGCGCTACTTCCGGCACCGCAAATTCCCCTTTCATTATCTCATAGTCTGCTACAAACCTCTCTAATTTTCCTATCGCTACCGGCTCATATTTCTTCGATAATACACAAACTTTCTCACATAAATTCTCTTGAGGACATACTCTACCGCATATTGCCGGCAAATAATTAGATTCCTTTATCTTACGAACTGCTCCTAAATAATCTTTTCCCCTTATTAATTTTATAAATGCTGGAATATTTATATGCACAGGACATCCATCTGCACAAAAAGGTTTTTTGCAATCTATGCACCTCTGCGCTTCTAATAATGCTAATTCTTCATTAAAACCAAGAGATACTTCTTCAAAGTTTTTATTTCTTATATGTGGCTCTTGCTCTATAGGCTTTTGTCTCGGTATTTTTACTTTTTCTTTTGCTGTTATTTCTGCCATATTATTTTCTCTCCTTTATTAAATATTTCATTATTGGAGCAATCTTTCTTTGGCAATTTGTTCAAATTCTAAATAAGTTCTATTGCGTGCTATTAATTCATCAAAATTAACTAAATGCGCATCAAATTCTGGTCCATCAACACAAGCAAATTTAGTTTTTCCATCTACTGATACCCGACAGCCCCCGCACATCCCTGTTCCATCTATCATTATAGGATTTAAACTAACATAAGTTTTTATCTTATATGGCTTAGTTGTTTCCGCAACTACTTTCATCATTATTATCGGTCCAATAGCATATACTACATTAATTTCCCGCCCCTCTTTTATTAAATTCAATAATTGATGAGAAACAAATCCCTTAAGACCTTTGCTGCCATCATCAGTTGTTATGTATAACTCATCGCAAATCTTCGACATTTCATCTTCTAATATTATTAAATCCTTAGATCTTGCTCCGATTATCCCTATTATATAATTATCTACTTCTTTTAAAGCCTTAGCTATCGGATAAACTTCTGCTGTTCCGACCCCCCCTCCTATACATACAGCAGTTCCATATTTTGCTATCGGCGTCGGATGTCCCAATGGTCCAACAACATCTAATATGTAATCACCTTTCTCTAACTTGTGCATTAGATGAGTGGTCTTGCCTACCGCTTGAACTATTAATGTTATGCTTCCTTCTTTTGGATCAGAATCTACTATCGTCAACGGTATTCGCTCTCCTGTCTCATTTATCCTTATTATTACAAAATTTCCTGCCTTCCTCTTCCTTGCTATATAAGGCGACCTTATTTTAAATTCTGCTATCCCTTGACCTAAAATTCTTTTATCTAAAATCTCAAACAATTTTATACCTCCTTATATAACTTTAATTTTTTTTAAAACTTAATCTATTTGCTCTATTGATTTCAATGGACATGCCTCTATCGCTTCTTGAATTATCCTTAATTCCTTTTCATTTTCAGGTTGTTTACTAACATAAAAAAATCTCTTATCAGCAGTATAGTTAAATAAATCAGGTGCTATTGAAAAGCATAACCCGCATCCATCGCAACTTTCATTCACATAAAATTTACCAGGAACATTATAACTAATGCCTCTATATTTCATTTTCCACCCTCCATATTTAATTACTCCAGTTTAAATTTTATCCATTATTATAATAATTCCCTCTCATTTTTTCAAATCTAAGAGTTGTAAATAGTCAGTTTCTTCCAAATCCTAAAATCCAATGGCAAAAAAATTATAAACCACAAAGATCACAAAGAAAGATATATTTTATA
>CAYREJ010000172.1:0-5719 GCA_964423235.1 uncultured Acidobacteriota bacterium
AATTTTCTTCCGAACTGATCAATAAGCATATTTGTATATTATAGCAAAATTTTCTCCTTTCTAAAATATTCTTTTTATTATCAGAGACAGGTAGAATTGGTGGAACTCTATAAACTCTCAACTCTACAAACTCTATAAACTCAATTCATGTTGAGAGTTCCACCATTTCTTACCCTTTTATCATAAAAATGAAGCTAACCTTTATCCCCCAATTCCCAATTCCCAATCCCTAATCCTCTGTGACCTCTGCGTCTCTGTGGTGAAAAATAAAATAAATTCACCACAGAAACAAAGAGGTTAAATATTGAATCTGAATTGAATAATGTCTCCATCTTGAACAACATAATCTTTCCCCTCATACCTAATATGACCTTCCTTACGAGCAGCAGATAAATTCCCAATTTTTCTTAATGTATCAAAAGAAATAACTTCAGCTTTTATGAATCCTTTTTCAATATCACTATGAATTAATCCCGCTGCTTTATGAGCAATAGTTCCTTCAGGAATTGACCAAGCTTTAACTTCTTCTTTGCCAATAGTAAAAAAAGTTATTAAATTCATCAAAGATAAAATATCCTTTGATATTTTTAATTTTCCCCACTCCTTCAATCCGAATTCTTTAGCATAAAATTCAGCTTCCTCCGGAGATAATTCATTCAATTCTTTTTCTAATTTTACAGAACAAATAATGCTGGACACCTTTTTACTTGTAAAATGAGGAGTTATTTCGCTTAAAAGCTCTTCTTTACTTAAGAGTTTCTCGTTAATATTTATAATATGCAAAATAGGTTTTTGAGAAAGAAAACCGAAACCTTTTAATATTTTTTCTTCTGATGATTTGAATTCATAATCTTTTAATGATTTTTCTTCAGTCAGCCAGTCATTACATCTTTGGAGTAATTCTAATTCTTCCTCTAAGGGTTTTTCTTTGACTTTCTTAAGCTTAGCTTTGATACGCTCTATTCTACTTTGAACGGTTTCCAAATCTGAAACAATAAATTGCAGCTCAACAGAGCTAATAGCTTCTTGTATTTTTTTTGGTATCATTGATTCATCAACATCAAAGATCCTTATTAAATGAAGGAAAGCATCCATTAAGCGAAGCTGCGCCATATACTCAGTTTCTTTAAGTATTCCTTTTCTCAAAGCAGCAAAATCAATCACATCAAAAGATATATATATTTTCTTGGGAACATTTGCTAATCTATGAAGCCAATCTAATCTTTCATCATAAACTTGCATATTTCCTATCTCATAATTCGGGGAGCCAGAAGTTATTTTTTTATCATCAGAGATCCCAGTTAGCAAATGAAATAAAGTAGTTTTACCGCTTAAAGGATACCCTATAATGCCAAATTGCATTTTATTGCCTCAAAAAATATTAATTAGAAAACAGCGGGGCAATTCTTTCAATCACTGAAAACAATTCTTTCCCAGTTATATAATTCTCTGGTTTGAATTGCATTTTATCATCTACTTCCATTAATCTTAAATTTACTACTGTCTTTATGGCATCGTAATTAATGTAATCTCTTGAAATATCAGTTATTATTATATCATTATTTATTTGGGCAGTATTTAGAAAATCCAAATCCGGTTTTGCTTTTTTTAGGAGCTTTAACATTTTATATAAGCATGTAGCTAATTCACTTCTTTTTACATACCTATTAGGTTCAAAAGTGTGATTTGGTAATTCCTCTAAAATATCTAAATTAACTATTTTTATAATAAAATCTTTTGCCCAATGCGAACTAATATCTGTAAGGATAGAAGCCTTAATGGGAGATATTTTTGATAATGAAGGCATCTTATAAATTAAATAAGCAGCAAGCACTGATCTTGATATTTTATCTGCTTTTTCAGCATTCCTAAATTCTTCCGGAAGATTCAAAAAACTTATTTGTCGGCGGCATTCTATAATTTTAGATTTCCATTCATCATTCGCAGGCTCCATATCCAATAAATCCTGATAGAAAGTTAATGCTTTTTTATAATCACCTGTATTAAAAAGTAAGCTCGCTAAAGTCTCTTTTATTCTCTTGCTTTGCGGATTAAAATTATTTGCTAATTGAAGATAGATAATAGCATTCTTATAATCTTTTAAATTAATATAAATTTGGCTTAAATTATAATGAAGTTCCCATAAAGTGGGTGATATAACTATAGCTTTTTTATAATCTTCTATAGCTTCCTTATATTTTGAATGGGAAATATTTTTTTCCGCTTCATATTTATAATACTCAATTACCTTTAAAGTAGAAATATTTAAATTAATTTCAGCGGAAGGAAAGTCAGGGTATAAAATCGCTAAATTCTTGTATAATTCATATGCTTTTACATAATTTTTTTGCAAAAAATTAATGTAAGCTAATGCATTAAGGGCAGTGGGATAATTAGGTTCTAATTGAAGAGAAAGAGTAAAATTTTTTTTTGCCTTATTAATGTTGCCATTGGCTAAATTGATATAGCCTTCCATAACCCATAGTGGTGGAGATTTCGGAGAAAGATTAAGTGCTTTCCTATTATGGTAAGTAGCTTCTTGTATCTTTCCTTTTCTTAAAGATAACCAAGATTTATTCAAAAGCTGACTGATATTTTTTTCAAGAATAATATCTTTACTTCCTTCTGTCGGAAAAGGCAAATTCAATATATCCGGCGAAATCTCAACCCTCTTTTCACAAGCTACTTCTATAATAAATAAAGTTAGTATAAATAAAATTGCTTTCCTCATAGGAAAATTCTAATTATTAATTGATTTTATAATAATTCTTTTATCCTCTTTTAGGGAATTAAGAAAATAATTAGGGGATAAAATTTTTAATTTAATTTTTCTTTTACTATCTTTTCTGTTATGAACTACAACATTTTCATATATTTTATTAAGAATACATTGAGCATCAAAAGGTAATTCGACAGAATAATAAGACCAGGTTTTTAATATAGCAGTTTCCAATTTATAAAGTAATTTATTTATGCCTTCACTATTTTTTGCAGAAATAAAGACAGCATCAGGATACATTCTCTTTAGTAATTCCTTTTTCTTTGCAGCCTCTGACAAATCCATTTTATTAAAAACAAGGAGTTTAGTTTTATCATCACACTGCATTTCTTCTAATATCTTATTAACAGAATCAATTTGTTTTTCCATTTGAGGATGAGAAGCATCAATTATATGAATTAGGGCTGAAGAATCTTCAATTTCTTCTAATGTAGCTTTGAAGGCTGTAATTAATTCAGAAGGCAAATTATGAATAAAACCCACCGTATCAGAAATCAAAACATTTATACCGCATGGCAAAACAATTCTTCTTATTAGGGGATCTAAAGTAGTAAATAATTTATCATCAGCAGGTCTTTGATCCTTGGTTAATAAGTTGAATAAAGTAGTTTTGCCTGCATTTGTATAACCAACTAAAGAGAAAGTAAAGATTTTATTCTCTTTTCTTAATTGTCTTTGATATGAACGATGAGAACGAATTTTTTCTAATTCTTTCATAATGAATTGTATTTTCTTTTTAATTCTTCTTTTATCAACTTCCAATTTTTGTTCACCGGGTCCTCTCGTTCCGATGCCACCTCCCAAACGAGATAATTCTTTCCCCTTTCCAATTAATCTCGAGGCAGTATATTTAAGTTGAGCTAATTCTACCTGTAATTTTCCTTCCCTACTTCTTGCTCTTTGAGCAAAGATATCAAGAATAATTTGCGTTCTATCTAATACTTTAATATTTAATATTTCTTCAAGATTATGTCTTTGAGATGCAGAAAGAGATTCATCAAAAACAGCTATATCAGCACCCAGTTCTTTGCACAATAGATTTAAATTTTGAACTTTTCCTTTTCCAATAAAGTAAGCCGGATCACGGGCTTCTCGCTCCTGCAATAATGAATAAACTACTTCAGCTCCTGCAGAAGCAGTTAATGTCTTTAATTCCTCCAAACTTTCTTCTGCATTATTTATTGGCTTACCCTTATAAGCTAAACCTATTACAATAGCCCTTTCTTTCCTTTGATTATTTTCAAACATTCTTCATATAATATTATAAAACTTATTGCAGCTTGTCAAACATTAATTATTAATTATTCTCTTATATTTGTGTCCTCTGTGCCTTCTTCGTGCCCTTTGTGGTTTCTTTTATAAAAGAAATAATTATGGGAAGCTCACTTTCTCTTTTTTAGTTTTGCCATTCTCTTATCCTGCGCCGCCTTTTCTCTATCACCCAACTTTTCCCATATAATTGCTCTTTGTTCATATCCTATCGCATCTTCAGGATTATTTTCTATAAAAAAATTTATGTCCCTTATAGAATTGTCAAATTGATTCATCAAAGCATAAGCTATCGCCCTGTTAAAAAATATAGCTAAATCATCATCACCCATCTCTATTGCTTTATTAAAATCCTCAATAGCTTTATCTACCATATTATTATTTAATAATGCTTCCCCCCTAAATTTATAAACATAACTCGCATCTGATTTCAATTCTAAAGATTTATTAAATAATTCCAAAGCCTTCTTGTGATTCTCTTCCTCAATCATCTTTAAACCTTGTAAAAAATATGTTTCCGCTATAATTGTAGGAATGCTAATTGGCTCTTCAGAACCTTCTAAATAATCATCTACTATCCTCAATGAATTCTCTTGTATCGTCTTAAGTTCCTCTTTCGGAAAAATCATCCTTATTAAAAATTCAGTATTATGTAAGCTGTCCTTTATCAAAATAGGATTGCATCCTTCCAGCCTCTCAGACTTAATTATATGCTCAACTGCACAATCTATTATGTTCTTTGCATTCTCTACAAAATCTGATGGAATCCTCCTCATCTCAACTTCCGGCTTACCATAATTATTTAATCCATCCGTATACAAACAATATGTCTCTTTATCCTCCTCTAATCTTAATTTTATCTCTATACCTTTTTCGTTTTCCATATTAGCACCTCTCTTATTTATAACTAAATTTTATCCCCAAATCTATTATTTCCTACATTCTGCATATAAATCATCTCCTTCATAAACCCTTACTTTTTGAAGCTTCAATGGAAACAGTATTCTCTCTAATCTCTTCCATATGTAAATTGCTATATTCTCCATCGTCGGCATCTTCCTTCTGAAATACCTAACTTGCTCATTTAAATATTTATGATCTAATTTATTTATTACTTCTTCCTGAACTATCTTTTCCAATTCATTAAAATTAATGATCATCCCAGTCTTTTCATCACATACATTCTCAACACATACATCCAGCCTATAATTATGTCCATGCGGATAATTAGAATAGCACTCACCAAAAATCATCTTGTTCTTTCTCAAGCTCCAGGAATTATTATAATACCTATGCGCTGAACTAAATTGAAAACCTACTGTTATGCTTAATTTCCCTTTCGACTGTACCCCTTTTATTTCCATAATATGATTATATAATTATTATACCAGCTAATATTTTAACCACAAAGTCCACAAAGTTCCATTTATAATTCTTTTAATTCCATTTTTTAATAAAGGAGCATTAAAATTGTTTTCTCCGACGAAAGCATAATTTTGCCTTTTAACTATGATTATTTTTCTCTTGCTAATTTTTTATTTATTTATTAGGAGTTAGCGAATTTAATGAGCTCCTCTTAAAAACGCAAAAAGCGAAGGAAAAAGAAGTTAAGAAGATAAGAAGTTAAGGAAAGAAGATAATCTTTGCGTGCTTTGCGAGCTTTGCGTGAAA
>CAYREJ010000173.1:0-5710 GCA_964423235.1 uncultured Acidobacteriota bacterium
TTTTGTAATTGGTCGGTTTTTTCCAAATCCTAAAAGCAAATTCAGTGGCAAAAAATTAAAAACCACGAACAACACTGTATATAGTTGATGCAGTTTATAGAGTTCTATAACTATGCTAAAGCTTAAATAAGCAATAAATTGAAGAACAGCCAATTCTCCAAATTCTGCCCACTTTCATCAATCATTTTTCCAAAAAGAATATCTTTCTGAAAAATAATCATAACCTATGGAACTCATAACTCTCAACTCTATAAACTCTATAAACTCCCTTTATAATTTATATTTTTCTCCCAGCGATATAGAGTTCTTACGCTCACTCCTAATATTTTAGAAGCTTTTTCTTTATTCCCATTTACATCTTTGAGCACTTTATTTATATAAAAATTTTCTAATTCCTCTAAAGATGGATTTTTTTGCAAAATGCTTTCAAAAACAGAAGCTTCTCTTCTAATTTCTCTTATATTTAAATCGCCTAATTGTATTTTGTCTCCTTTACACAAAAGAACCGCTCTTTCAATAACATTCTCTAATTCTCTAACATTTCCTTTCCATTCATGATTTACTAAGAATCTCATAGCTTCATCATCAAATCCATTTATTTTCTTATTATTTGCTTCAGAATATTTATCCAAGAAGTATTGTGCTAATAAAGGAATATCCTCAGCTCTTTCTTTAAGAGGTGGTAAATATATAGCCATAACATTTATTCGGTAATATAAATCTTCTCTAAAATTTCCTTTTTCAACCTCTTCTTCTAATTTCTTATTCGTTGCCGCAATAATTCTTACATCTACTTTTTTATTTGCGACTGAACCTAAAGGTCTTATTTCCTTATCTTCAATCACCCTTAGAAGCTTAGCCTGAAGATTTAAACTCATATTTCCTATCTCATCTAAAAACAAAGTGCCCTTATCTGCAACTTCAAACAATCCTTTTTTATTTGTAATTGCCCCGGTAAAAGCGCCCCTTATATACCCGAATAGTTCGCTCTCAAGCAAATTATCAGGCAAAGCACTACAATTTATTGCAATGAAAGGGGACCTTTTCCTATTACTATTATAATGAATAGCTCGGGCAACCAATTCTTTTCCGGTTCCACTATCTCCCAGTATTAAAACATTTATATTTGTTGGAGCTACTAACTCAATAAGCTTAAATACTTCTTGCATAGCTTTGCTTTTCCCTATTATATTCGCAAATTGAAACTTTTTCTCCGCTTCCTTCAATAAATATTTATGCTCTTCTCTTATCTTCTTCTCTTCTATCGCTTTATCTATGATTATTTTAAGCGAGTTTAGCTTGATGGGTTTAGCCAAAAAATAATAAGCACCCTTTTTCATTGCTTCAATAGCAGTATCTATGCTTCCGAAAGCCGTTATTATAATAAAAGCAATGTCCGGATCAATTTCTTTAACTTCTTCCAAAAGCGCAAAACCATCTTTTTCTTCCATCCTTAAATCAGAAATAACTACATCATAGGATTCTCTGCTTAAAATATCTAAAGCTAAATTAGGATTTGTTACTCCTTTACAATAAAAATTTTCCTTACTTAAGTAATCAACTAAAAGATTTACCATTTCAGCATCATCATCTACTATTAATAATCTATATTCTTTCTCCATAAATTTTATTTATTTTTCTTTATATGAATTAATGGGTAGTTTGATTATAAAATTCGTTCCTTTTCCATATTCACTTTTAACTTCTATACTTCCTTTATGGTCTTGAATAATTTTGGCTACTATACTCAATCCCAAGCCAGTTCCTTCTTCTCTGGATTTAGTCGTAAAGAATGGCTCAAATATCTTTCCAATATTTTCTTTAGGAATTCCGCAGCCATTATCAATTACTTCAATTATAGCATAATTGTTTCCATCTATTTGCTTGACTTGCGTATTGATCTTTATTATCTTTTCCTTTCTCTTCAGATCCCCCTTGAAAGCATCAATAGAATTCACTAATAAATTTATGAAAACCTGTTGCATCATATTGGCATCAGCCTCAATAAAAATATTCTTCCCCTTAAAGTTTCCTCGTGCTTTTATACCCATCCTATCTAATTTAGTTTTTAACAAATCTAAAACAGTATTAATTGTATTTTTTAATGAAACTTTCGTTATTTCCGGAGCTGTATCTCTTCCTGCATTTAAAAGATTTGATACGATTTTTGTAATCCTTTCCGCTTGCGCTATAATTAAATCTAAATTCCTACAAATTTCTTCATCTCCCTTAACCAATTTCTTTATATATTCAGCTCTTCCTGAAAGAATATTTATTGGCGTTCCTATTTCATGAGCTAAACTAAAAGCTAATTTGCCAATAGTAGCCATTTTTTCCGTAAAAACCATTTGTTTTTCTAATTGCTTCTGATAAGTGATATCTTTTATTATAGTAGAATTGCCTATCGGATTCCCTTCTTCGTCTTTAATTAGAGAACGAGTCAAGCTTATTGTAATTCTCTTCCCATCCTTGCATATTCTTTCCGTTTCATAATTCTGAATATACCCCTTTGACCATAATGTCTTATTTAAAAATTCTACTTCTCCCTTCTTTCGTATATCTTCAGGAAGAAGAAAATAATATTGTTTCCCCTTTACTTCTTCTTCAGTATATCCAAAAATCATTTCAGCTCCTTTATTCCAAACCATGATTCTGTCTTCCATATCTAGACCTATTATTGCCTCAGCTGAGTTCTTGAGTATAAAAGCCAAAAATTTTTCTTGCGTCTTTACTTGCTCTTCTAATTTCTGCTCCTCAGCTACGCTAGTGCATATCCCAATAGTTCCTATTAATTCGCCTGCTTCATTCCTTATCAAGGATGCATCCATTAAAACCGGTGTGTAAGAATTATTCTTAGTCAAAAATTTTGTCTTGTATCCTTGAAGCTTTCCCTCTTTTGACAATATCTCCATAATATTGTGCGCCTCAGCTTCTTTTTTCAAGTAAAATAATTTAACCGGCTTCCCTATCACTTCCTCTGATTTAAATCCAAACAATCTTTCTGCCCCTCTACTAAAAAAGGTAACCTTCCCTTTTATATCCGTCGCTACTATTGCTGGACTTACGCTCTTTGCTAAAGATTCCAGAAAATCTTTTTCTTTTATTTTGCCTGCTTTCATTTTCTTAATTCTTATAAATTACTAAATCTAATTTCATTTTATACTACCTCATTTTAGACAAATTGTCAAATAAACCACGGCGATTTCAGAAGGCATTGTAATAACATTTATATTTACTCTGGCACCTTAAATAAATAATTACTCTGGCACCAAACGAGATACGGAAAAATAGCTGCCTACAAAGCCAACCATCATCCCCATTAAAATAATGAGAACCTGAGAATTTGTAGAAATATATTTTATAAATTCAGAAGAAACACTTATTCCTCTCGATAAATAATAAGATAATATCTGATAAGAAATATAAAGAAAGAATAATGCAACTACACTGGCACTAAATCCTTGAAAAATACCTTCTATTATAAAAGGGGATTTTATGCAAAAATTATTTGCACCCACTAATTTTAAAATTTCTATTTCATCCTTTCTTGAATATACAACTAAGCGTATAACATTAGCTATAGTAAATAAGGCTGTGAAAATTAAAATGCTTCCTAATATCACTCCTACAAATTTTAAAATTCTTACAATTGAGATTAATTTTTCAAACCATTGCTTATCATACTGAATCTCTTCAATACCTTCAGCATCTTTAAAAATTTTAATAAAATTTTCAATAGCATTTTCAGAGTTGTATTCTCTTTTCAGAATAATTTTGTAAGAGCTCGGAATTGGATTTTCTTTTAAGTTATTAATTAAAGAAGCTAAATTTGGCATAGCAATTAGAAAATCTTTTAAGGCTTTCTCTTTTGATATGAAAACATAAGAACTTACATAATCATTATTGTTTATTAATTTCTCAATATATTCCTTTTGAATTTTTGTTATATCATCCTTCAGATATATATTGATGTTTATCTCATTAGAAATTTTATTGATTAAATTGTTCATATTTTCTGTTATGAGTAAGAAAAAACTTACCGTAAATAGAGAAAAGCTCGTTATAGCAATGGACAATATTGTTACAGTTTTATTTCTTCCTATGTAAGAAAAGGATTCTTTAAAAATAAAATATAAAATATTCAGAAGATACATCTTTTATAAAATTAGCATACAATCGCCATAGCTATAAAATCTGTAATTATTTCTTATTGCCTCTTGATAAGCATTAAAGATTTTCTCCTTCCCTGCAAAGGCACAAACCAAAAGAAGTAAGGTGCTTTTAGGTAGATGGAAATTAGTCAATAGAGCATCTACTATTTTAAAATTATAACCGGGGTAAATAAATAGGTTAGTCCAATCTTTTATTCCTCTATCAATAGGCTTTGATAAATCAATAGATTCTAAAGCACGAGTAGTAGTTGTGCCGACCGCTAAAATTTTTTTCCCTTTCTTTTTTGCTCTTATAATCGCTTGAAGAGTCTCCGGACTTATCTCAAAGTATTCAGCTTCCATATTATGTTTTTCTACTTCCTTACATCTAATAGGTTTAAAAGTTCCTATCCCCACATGATGAGTAATAAAATAAATTTTAATACCTTTCTCCAAAATATAATTTAATACTTCCTTCGTAAAATGAAAGCCGGCAGTAGGAGCAGCAATTGAACCCACTACCTCAGCAAAAATGGTTTGGTATCTTTCCTTATCAAAATCATCATCGCTTTTTCTCTTTATGTATGGCGGCAAAGGCGCCTTCCCATATTTTTCTAAAAAATCAAAGAAATTCTCTTCATATTCAAACTCCAAAATGCTTTTCTTTACATTCTGCTTTTCATCAAAATCATGATGAACTTTAGCTAAATGACAATTATCTCCAAATTTTATTACTTTGCATTTTTTTAATCTTTTTTGAGGTTTCGCTAAAACTTCCCAAATTCCCCTTTTTAATTCTCGAACTAAGAGAATATCAATAGGCTTGTTATCTTCTGTGAGCCCAATTAATCTAGCAGGGAATACTTTTGTATTATTCAATACAATTACATATTTTTCATCAATAAAATCAGTAATTTTATAAAAGAAGGAATGAACAATTTTATCTTCTTTTTTGAATAGAACCATCATTTTAGATTTATCTCTTTGTTCTAAAGGTTGTTGAGCTATGAATTTTTTATCTAAAAAATAATCAAATTCTTCAATATTCATAAGGTATATAATTTCTAATCAAAATAAGTATAATATAACCATAACCTTAAAGCAATTTGAATATAAACAATAATTCGAGCTGTTTTAAAATGAAGCTAAGCTTGCGCTTGATTAAGTAACTAAAAGAATACTATTTAAAATTTGCAGAAGAAATTCTTAATAGCAATGCCGGGGAAAAACTTAGATTGGCAATGAGATATTAGAATTAGTTGATGATATTAGCTGAGAAAAATATACCTAAAATAATTATAATTTAAATAGATTTTTTATTATCTCTGCTACAACTGGATTCATAAGTGTTAAAGCTATAATAAGAAGAATCATCATAAAATTAAATTTCTGATTTAATTTATCAAACTTCCCTTCTAAATAAATTTTAGATGCCTCTATCTTCCCTTCTAAATCTATTCTTGTATTTTCTATCTTCATTTCTAAATCTTTTCTTGTATTTTCGATCTTCATTTCTAAATCTTTTCTTGTATTTTCGATCTTCATTTCTAATTCATTTC
>CAYREJ010000174.1:0-5694 GCA_964423235.1 uncultured Acidobacteriota bacterium
ATGACCCATGACCCATAACCTATGACCCATGACCCATGATCTATAACCCATGACCCATGACTCAAAATAATTAAACTCTAAATTCTGATTTCCAGAGAAAATTCTTGTATATAGATTAAAGTTATATATAGATTAAAGTTAAAGGAGTTATGGTAAGTTTAGTGGAACTCTATAAACTCTACAAACTCTATAAACTCTACAAACTTAATTCCTTAAAAATTATATAATAGCTTTATGGTATGAAAAAAGTAAAATTAATACCAATTATTATTATTTTAATGATAGCTTGCTATGGGGAGGCACCAATTGGACCTGAGATTTTGCCTGATCTTAGGTTAAAAGAATTCAAAGGTAAGGAGCGAATGCTTAGTAATTATAAATTTAGTGTGCTAATAGTTAATTTTTGGGCGACTTGGTGCGAGCCCTGCAAAGAAGAGATACCTTATTTAAATAGCTTGTACAATAAGTATAAAGATAAAGGAGTTTTAATAATTGGAATAACTGAGGATGATGAGGAGAGTGTAGATAAATTTGCAAAAAGCGTCCCTATAAATTATCCTATAATGTTAGATGATGGAAATGCGACTGAAGCTTTCGGGGTGATTGGTTATCCAATGACTTACATTTACAATAAGGAAAGGAAATTATTTACACAAGCATTTGGAATTCAGAAAAAATATTATTTTGAAAATAAAATAAATGAATTGATAGGAAAGCAGTAGGATAAAAAAAAGATATGTCAGAGGTAAAGATATTAGTGATAGATGATGATCCTTTCATAAGGGATTTATTGGCTAAAGTCTTAATTAATGAAGGATATAAAGTAGACACAGCGGAAGATGGAGTTAAAGCTACGGAGAAAATTAGCTCTGAATTTTATGATGTGCTAATAACAGATTTAAGGATGCCGGAAATGGACGGAATGCAATTAATGTATAAAGCTTTAGAATTGCAGCCTGATATAGATATTATTATAATAACAGCCTATGCATCAATAGAGAATGCAGTAGAAGCAATAAAAAGAGGAGCCTTTGATTATATTGAAAAACCCTTTAGATTAGAAAAGATTAGATTAGTAGTAAAAAGAGCGTTGGAGCAAAAATTTTATAAGAAGGAACATGAGAGATTGAAGAAGGAAGTAGAAAGGAAATATGCATTTGGCAATGTAATAGGGAAGAGTGAAGCGATGATAAAGATATTAGATACAGCTGAGCATGTAGCGAAGTTTGATATATCAATATTAATATTAGGTGCCAGCGGAACCGGAAAAGAGATAATAGCCAAGGCAATTCATTATAATAGTCATAGGAAAGACAAACCTTTTATAGCATTGCATTGTGGTGCGATCCCGGAGAATTTATTAGAAGATGAGCTTTTCGGTCATGTAAAAGGAGCTTTTACCGGAGCTGATTATAATAGAGAAGGGCGCTTTAAACAAGCTGAAGGTGGAACTTTATTTTTAGATGAGATAGCCAGTATGCCTCCTAATTTGCAAGTTAAATTATTGCGTGTACTTCAAGAGAAAGAATATTCTCCTTTAGGTTCTTCGAGCATTTATAAAGCTAATGTTAGAATAATAGCGGCTACTAATGTAGATATTGAAAAAGCAGTAGAGAATAAAACTTTTAGAGAAGATTTATATTATAGGTTGAATGTAGTTACAATCAAAATTCCTTTATTAAAAGATCGTCCCGAAGATATTCCGATATTAGCTAATTATTTCCTTCAATCGGCTTGCGAACAATATAATTTGAATAGAAAAATATTATCTAAAGAAGTTATTAAGCAATTTTTTAACTATGATTGGCCGGGTAATGTTAGAGAATTAGAAAATCTAATGCATCAATTAGCTATAATGACTGCTAATAAAGAGATTATTGAATTAGATGACTTGCCGCCTGCATATAGAAAGATGAGTAAAGGGCTTACTTCATCTTCAGATTTTTTCTCTTCCGGCTTATCTTTTGATGAAGCAATAAATAAATATTCAAGATATTTAATTTCAGAAGCGCTCAAAAGAAGTGGTGGAAGTAAATCAGCGGCTGCTAACTTACTAAAAATGAAGAGGACCACTTTGATTGAAAAGATGAAAAGATTATGGGATTCTTCTATCATTGAATAGAATTAATGTATAATGCCGGCATAGCTCAGTGGCAGAGCAGCTGATTCGTAATCAGCAGGTCATGGGTTCAAGTCCCATTGCCGGCTCCAATTAGAAGCAGGATGAATGCAGTTTAAAAAATTAATTTCTTCAGAGAGTAGTATGATAATAATTGGAAATAAATAGCAAAAGAGGGTCATGAAGAAACCTTACTATTTTTTTGAGCATACAGCAGATTTAGGAGTGTATTGTCGCGGTGCTAATTTGAAATCATTATTTTCTAATGTGGCAACAGCTCTTTATGAATTGATTTTCGAAAAAGAATTTCTCTCTATGAAGATGGAAGAAAATTATATAATAATCTTGAATGGTTCAGGACTTGAAGATATTCTTGCACAATGGATCAATGAAATAATTTATTTAGCTTTTTTTAAAAAGATGATTTTTTATCAATTTGAATTCTCAAAATTAAATAAATCTCAACTGGAAGCTAAAGGATTCGGTGAAAATGTAAAAGGAGAGATAAAATTTCAGAGGGAATTAAAAGGGATTACCTATCATAATTTTTATCTTAAGAGAAAGAATAAATTTTGGGAAAGCAAATTTATAATAGATGTATGACTTGAAATTCTAAATATGTAATCCGAAAGAAATTCTCTGCTTTCTTAAAGGTAATTGGATTAAATTTAGACCACAGGATTACACAAGATTAGCACAGGATTAAAGATAGTGTTAATCTGTGTTAATCTGTGGCTACAAATTAAAACCGCAGGATTTACACAAGATTAACAATAGATAAAATTAGCTTGATAATAATCTTGTGAAAATCTGTGTTAATCTCGTGGTTAAAAATGAATTATGAAGGCATTGCAAAGATGAACTTCTATGATATAAATTGTTTCCTCCACAAATGAAAAATCATTAATGCCCATAATTTATGGCTATGATCAAATCTATTTGATAGATGCTCTTTTTTTAATTGATCAATATAATCATAATTGAATAAACCGGCATCTCTTATTATTGCTTCTGATAAGGTTTCTTCCATCATTATTCTTAATTCTTTACGCAACCAATTTTTTATGGGTATGCTAAATCCTTCTTTTCTCCGATATATTATTTCTTTCGGTAAGTATTTCTCAAGAGATTTTTTAAATATCCATTTGCTTTCAAAATTTCTTAATTTTAATTCTCCAGGTAATAACATAACCCATTCTACAAATTTATGATCCAGCAGAGGAACCCTTGCTTCCAATGATGTTGCCATGCTCATCCTATCTACCTTTACCAATATATCATCCACCAAATAAGTCTTGAGATCAAGATAGAGCTCAGCATTTATTTCATCTAAATGCTGTGCTTTTTTAAAATGAGGCTCTAATAAATCATAAAAAGAGAAATCCCCCAACGAATTTATGAAATCAGCAGAATAGAGTTTCTCTTTTTCTGTCGGAAGCAAAAATATGCACCATCTGAAATGGCGAAGATATTTTGATTTGCTAAAACCTTCTATGAACCTTTTATATAAATTAATGATACCTTTCTTCTTAGCTGAGGGTGGTAATTTCTTGCCAATAAATTCAAAAAATCCTTTTTTCAGCAAGTTAGGCAGTTTTTCATAAATTGAAGAAAGATGTTGGGCTTTGTAATGTTCATATCCGGCAAATAATTCATCTCCCCCATCTCCTGATAGTATTACTTTTACTTTCTCCCTTGCCATCTTTGAAACTAAATAAGTAGGAAAAATAGAAAAATCTCCTAAAGGCTCATCTAAATAATAAATTAAAGTATTTACCAGCTCTACAGCATCAGGTTTTATAATTTGCTCATAATGTTCCGTTGAATATAAATCGGCTATTTTTCTCGCATATTTTAATTCATTATATGATGCTTCTTCGAAGCCTATAGAAAATGTTTTTACCGGATTTATTCCTTCTTGAACCATCATAGAAACCACTGAACTTGAATCAATTCCTCCACTTAAAAAGGCTCCTAAAGGTACATCGCTTATCAAACGATACCTTACAGCTTCTTTTAGCTTAATTATTAATTCTTCTTTAATTTCTTTTATATTTTTCAAAGTTAATTTCTCTGACACCTCTTTAATAGCATCCCAGTATTGATAAAGATTTATTTTTCCTTCTTGAAATATTAAATAATGACCGGGCTTGAGTTTATAGATATTTTTAAAAATACTTAAGGGAGCTATTATATATTCCAGAGATAAAAAACAGTCTAAAGCACGAATTTCTATTTCTTTATTAATGCCAGGGTATTTTAATATTGATTTGATTTCTGAACCAAATACTATGATCCCGTTATTAAGCAGTGTATAAAAAAGAGGCTTGATACCAATTCTGTCTCGGGCTAATAGCAATTTCTTCTTATTATTATCCCATAAGGCAAATGCAAACATTCCACGAAATTTCTCTATCGCTTCTTCTCCATATTCTTCATAAGAATGCACGATGACCTCTGTATCGCTTCCCGATAAAAATTTATGACCACTTTTTAGCAACTCTTCTCTTATTTCTTTAAAATTGTATATTTCTCCATTGAAAGCTACCCAGATAGATTTATCTTCATTGCTAACAGGTTGCTGACCCTTAGCTAAATCTATGATGCTTAATCTTCTTGCTCCTAAAGCTATCTCGCTATTTAAATATATACCTCCTTCGTCAGGACCACGATGGACTAATGTAGAAGTCATCTCCTTTATTAAATTCTCATCTGCTATTATCCCTTTCCCGGCAAAACCACATATACCACACATGCTTCACTCCTCTTAATTCTTATCTGTTATTGATTTAATTTGCATATTAGATTTGTAATTATCTATTATTTTTATACAAAAGGTAATCAATAAAATAATTAAGAAAAGGAAAAGAATTCCCTTATTAGATAATTGAAAAGCAAATCCTAAAGCAGCTAAAATAAGGTAGCGTGGCAATCTTCCTAAGAAATTAGCTAAACAGAATTTCAAGATGGGATATTGATTAGCAATAGCTAATAATCTTATGAAATCAATGGAGATAGGAATAAAAGAACCTATGGTTAATATTACAAAAGGAAATTTATTAAAATAATAGGAGAGGAATTGGTATAATTTCGTATAGTGAATCTTTTGAATTTTTTTTGAAATAAAGAAAGACGAGACAATGCAATAATCATTAAGATTAGCCAAAGTAGTAGCTACGGCTCCTATAACTGATACATAAATTGGAGAAAATGTCTTTCCCATAAGAATAACTGTCGGGATTGTTGGTAGAGGCAGGAAAGTAAAGGCAAGTGTCATATATAAGAAATAATCATATAATAAAAGAGGCTTGTATGGAAGCTTGTCTAAATTTCCTCTGACAATTTCTTTAATTAAAGGAAGAGGATTATCTTTCAATATAAAATATTTTATAGAGAATATGAAAGCATATATTAAAATAAGAAATTTTAAAAGAAGAATTGCATTCTTTTTATAAATTTTCATTAAGATAATGTAAAAGATTTTTTAAGCTCAGTCAAATGAGAGGTGAATCATTTAATAACCATTCGCTTGATTGACTTTTTTATAGATATTAAATAAAATGTAAATAGAAGAT
>CAYREJ010000175.1:0-5684 GCA_964423235.1 uncultured Acidobacteriota bacterium
ATATATAGAAGAAGTAATGGATTCTATAAAAAATGAGCAGTTTGATAAAATAATTTTTTTACCTTTATATCCGCAATTTTCATTTGCTACAACAGGTTCATTTAGAAAGCATCTTAAAAAATTGGTTGCTAAGAAAAAAATTCAGCTACCAGAATTAGCTTTTGTAGAATCATATTATAATGATAAGCTTTTTATAGGGGGAATCATAAATAGGATAGAAGAAGCGGTAGAAAGAGAGAATATAAGGTCTTTTGATAAATCAGCAATAATATTAAGCGCGCATAGCCTGCCGAATTTTTTAATTAAAGAAAAAGACCCTTATTTAGAGCAAATTCAGGAGACAGCTGCTGAATTAGAGCGGGAATTAAAAAAGCGATTTTCCCGAACAATGCTTGTGAAATTAGCTTATCAGAGTCGGTTGAAATTTTCTCGGTGGTTGAAGCCATATGTTATGGATGTTGTAAAAGATTTTTATAGAAATGGAATAAGAGAAATAATAATTGTTCCAATAAGCTTTGTTTCTGATAATATAGAAACTGTATATGAATTAGGGGTAGTGATAAAAGAAGCGTCTTACAAAATTGGAATAAGGAGATATATTTTAGTGGAATGCTTAAATGAGAGTGATATTTTTATCAGGTGCCTACGAAATAAAGTAATGGAATCCATTCTTTAAATGAAAGATTTTAGATTAGGATAATTAGAAATTAAAGAAAGGAAGAGGTAATGAGATGAAAAAAATAGCAATTATTGGGGCAGGTATTTCGGGATTGTCTGTAGCTTATTTTTTACATAAAGCGGGAGCTGATGTTATGATCTTTGAAGAAGAAAATGAAGTAGGGGGAAAAATAAAGACGATTAGTGAAAAGGGATATATTATTGATTTGGGACCTAATACAGCGGTAGAGATGCATGATTTATTTAATCAGATATTTAAAGAAATGCGAATATATGAGAAAGTTCTATACGCTTCAAGTGCTTCAAGGAAAAGATTCATATTAAGGAATGGCAAGCTTCATAATCTTCCGATGAATGCTATTGAATTTATTAAAACTGATTTATTTTGCAGGAAAGCAAAATTGAGATTAATGTTAGAGCCTTTCATTAAGAAATGCGAAGAAAATATCACGGTCGCTGAATTTGTTCAAGAAAGATTGGGTGCAGAATTTCTCGATTATGTAATTGATCCATTTGTAGCAGGAGTTTATGCTGGCAGCCCTGAAAAGTTAAGTTTAAAATATGCTTTTCCTAAGTTATTTCAATTGCAAAATAAGTACAGGAGCTTATTCATAGGAGCTATATTCACGGCGAGAGAAAGAAAAAAGAGAATTGAAAAGGCAAAAACCGAAGCTCCTATTCTTTCCTTTGTCGGTGGAATGAAAGATTTTCCACTTGTTTTCTATGATATATTGAGAGAAAAAGTAAGATTAAATGCTAAAGTAAGGAGTATAGTAAAGAAGTTAGATCATTTTGAGATTGAGTTGGATGGAAGGAATAGATTTGAAGAAGGATTTGATGAAATTATTCTCTCAGTTCCAGCTTATTCGGCAGGCAGCATATTAAAAAACCTGGCACCTGCTTTAGCCGAAGTTCTTACTTTAGTTGAATACCCGCCTGTTGCTGTAATAACTACAATTTTTAAAGAAAAAGATATAGGATTTAAAGAAAAAGGATTTGGCTTCTTGGTTCCGAAAATTGAAAACAGAAAAATTCTTGGAACTTTATGGAATTCTTATATGTTTAAAGATAGAGCTCCGATAGGCTATGTATTGTTTACTACTTTTATTGGGGGCGTCAGACAGCCAGAATTAGCTTTGAAATCAGATGATGAATTAATTTTTATTACCTTAAACGAATTAAGGGAAATAATGAAGATAGAAGCAAAACCAGAAGATTGTTATATTAAGAAATGGCAGAAAGCCATTCCTCAATATAACATTGGCTACGAAAAAATAATAGAAGAGATAAATAAATTTCGGTTAAAAGAAAACAGGATTCATTTTTGCGCAAATTATATAGGTGGGATTTCTATTGGGGATTGTTTGATGAATGCGAAGAGGGTAGCTGATGAAATAATCCATTAATAGCAAAACACAGTGAATGGATTAATTTTTTATGAATTATAAATCAACTTCATTGATTATTTTGTTAATACTTTCCCTAAGCTATTGCACTGCTATTAAAAAAAATAAAGTTTATGAAAATAAACCTTATTCAATAATCGGGCATGCAAAGTTAAAATTGTATAAAAATAATAAAATTAGCTCTTGCAAAATGAATTATTGTTATCAAAAAGATAAAAGAAGATTTATTAGCGAATTTGTTGGACCTTTTTATAACAAATTAGGATATTTCATTTTAAGTTCTGAAACTATGTTCTTTGCAATAAAGAATTTAAATATTTATTCAAAAGCAAGAGCTGATAAAAATAATTTTTCTCATCTAATCGGAATAGAAATTGACCCTTTTAGTTTTTTGGGGTTGTTAGAAGGTAAATTTAATTTTCAAGATTTTAATTTTTACGAAGCGGCGGAAAGTAATGAATTTATAATTAATTATTTTTACTCTGGCACCGAATCTAAAATAGCAGAAATATTAGATAAGAAGAGCAAGAATATAAAGAGTCTATTTTTTTATCAGAATGGGGAATTATATTCTTCTATAAAATTTAGCTATAATAAATATAAAAGATTTCCAGTAGAAATTAGTATTAAGATTAACCCTATCCATTCATTCATAATAATAAATATTGAGGGACAAAGAAAGGAGAATTATTTTGAATGTTATTTGCCGGAGGAAAAATTTTTAAAAGAAGGTAATGAGGTTAGCATAGAAGAATATAATAAGAATTATCCTATGATTTTTGATCTGGTTGAATAGATATTCCATTTGTACATTTGCAACGGAAATTTTTACAATTGATTATTTTCCGCAAGTGCTACAGCTGGTTAAGCGGCAACCAGAACAGCCACTACCTGATGAGCTTGTAAATTTGCTTTCTCCATCCCCACTAACTGATTTAAATCCAAAGACTGAATATTTCTTATTTAAATTCTCACTACCACATTTAGGACAAATTACTTTTGCAGAATTATTCAAAACTATTTTCTCAAAGTTTTCATTGCAATCTTTGCAATTATATTCATAAATTGGCATAATTAACCTCAATGCTCTTAATTTATTCTTTTAAGAAGAAAGTGTCAAATTTAGATGAGAAATATAAATTTTTGCTTTTATTCATTAGCATAACAATTTTATTCTTTAGCGATGCCTTAATAAAAGATAAATTAATAGCTGTTGGAGATGGAATAATCTATAATTTCCCTCTTCATTATTTTTATTCTAAAAGCATTAAAAGACTTATTTTACCTTCTTGGTTGCCCTATGAATATTTAGGAATGCCTTTCATAGGTCTATTGCAAGCTGGAGTTTTTTATCCAATTAATTTTATTTCCCATTTAATATTTTCTGTCTCTTTAGCATACAATTTCAATCTATTATTCCATTATATAATTGCAAGCTATTTTCTTTTTTTGTATTTGAGATTATTAGATTGCCAGAGAATTCCATCTTTTATAGGAGCTGTCTTATTTTCTTTTTCAGGTTTTATGATCGGGCACCACGGACATTTGCAAATGCAAAATGCAGCTTCCCTTCTCCCCCTTCTTTTATATCTTTTTGAAAAATTAAAGAGAAGTTATAATTATAAATATTGTATTCTTTTTGGTTTAATCTTAAATTTTCAGATATTAGCAGGTCATTTTCAAATTACTACTTATACAATTTTATATTTTTCAATAATTATAGTATTTGAATTTTTTATTTCAAAACAAAAGTGGATTAGATTATTTTTATTTTATCTAATATCGCTATGTGTAGGAGTTTTGATTTCTTTGCCTCAACTTATTGCAACTAAAGAATTAGCTGATTATGCTTATCGTATTCATAAGGGTTATAATTTTTTTACTGAATATTCTCTGGCACCTTATCATTTAATAACATTGATATATCCTTATTTTTTTGGAGGAGGCGCCAATGTTCAAGAGTGGGGACCTGGTATTTTTGCAGATTATATAGCCTATGTAGGTATAATTGCAGCTCTTTTTGCTTTTGCTGCTATATTAATCGAGTGGAAAGAAAGTAATTATACAAAATTATGGTCTGTTATTATCCTTTTTTCTCTCTTTCTGGCTTTTGGCAAATATAATCCTATCTACAAGATTATGTTTTATATTCCTATTTATAATATGTTCAGAGTCCCTTCACGAAATATTCTTTTTTTTGATTTAGCCACGGCAATATTAGCTGCTTTAGGATTAAACAGCTATCTTTATAAAAATAAATTTAAAAAGTATGAAAATGTTGTTTTTTATTCTCTTATATTTTTAATTTTAGGAAGTTTTATTATGATAATATCATCAAAGTATATATTTTCATTACTTTCCATTTCGGATGCGAAGATTTTGAAAGGGAAAGAAATTTTAATCAAGCAATTATCTTTCAAGAATTTAGCATTTACTTATCCTCTATTAATAATAGCTTTAGGGATAATAGCTTTATTATTCAGTAAAAAGAAGTATGCTTTTGGAAGATATTTTTTAGCTATCTTAATATTATTTGACCTATTGATTTTTAATTATTTATTAGAATATAGAAAGGCTTGGATAAAGAGAAGTAGCATAGAGAATTTATGTAAATTGCCTTTGTATCAATATTTTGCTGAAAAGAAAATCGATAGAGTAGCTTTCATAGAAATGAGTGGTATCTTGAATCATATTCAGTGTGAAATTCATTCAATTAATGGGTATGATCCTTTAATTATGAAAAAATATGTAGAACTGATGAATATTAAATACCAATATGGCTATCTTACTGATTGGGATACTCTTATTAAAGATAATAAGATGTTAAGCTTGTTTAATGTCAAATATATTGTAGCTTCTGAGAATGCTTTTATTGAGAATGAAAAATCCACTTATGAAAAAATAAAGGAAATAGGGAAAATGAAGATATATCTGAATAAAAAATATTTGCCGCGAATATTTTCTGTGGATAAGGTAATTGCTGCAAAGGATTTTTTGGAGATAAAGAGGAGATTTCAAAATAATGAAATAAATCCAGCACAAGTGGGAATAGTTAATGAAGATGATTATAATGAATTAAATAAATACCAATTAAAAAAAGGAAAAGCGAAGATAATTCAGTATGAAGAAGATAAAATAAAGATAGAGATTAAAGCAAGCAGTTATGCTTTTTATATTCTTTCTGACATTTATTATCCGGGATGGGAAGGATATTTAGATGGGAGAGAAATAAAAATATAT
Organism: uncultured Acidobacteriota bacterium; assembly: GCA_964423235.1. Lineage (GTDB taxonomy): Bacteria > Acidobacteriota > HRBIN11 > MFGW01 > MFGW01 > CAYREJ01. The sequence goes on from CAYREJ010000175.1 coordinate 5,325, forward strand.
GAAGTAGATGGTTTGCTGAAAGGGTTTTTAATTCCGGAGGGCACTCATTTTTTAGAAATCAAATATGAACCTCGTCGGATATATTATTCAATGATTGTAAGCTCAATAGTTTTATTCATTGCTGCAGCAGTTATATTGATGAATGGGGTATATTTGTAACTGATTAGTTTTCTCCGGCGAAAGCATAATTTTGCCTTTTAACTATGATTATTTTTCCCTTGCTAATTTTTTATTTATTTTTTAGGTTGCGAATTTAACGAGCTGCTCTTAAGAACGCAAAGAGCGCAAAGAAAAGAAGTTAAGAGGTTAGGAAGTTAGGAAGATAAGAAGTTAAGGAAAGAAGGTGATCTTTGCGTGCTT
>CAYREJ010000176.1:0-5654 GCA_964423235.1 uncultured Acidobacteriota bacterium
ATTCTGTATTCTTCTGTGAAATTCTGTGGCTGAAATCTTGTGATAATCTGTGTAAATCCCGTGGTTAAAAATTGAAACTACAAGATTACATCTTAATTTTTTCTCTTTTATTTATTCCATAAAGGAGAATAGTAGCTAAGAGTTAATTTCTTCTCTGTGTTCTCTGTGTCTCTGTGGTGAATTTACTAATTCAAGTATAATCGAATTTATATTTCACTACAGAAGAACAATATACTATTATACATTTTCATTAGCGGGGATGAAAAATTTTTTTAATGAAGAATAATAATGAAACATTTTGACAATCTAATTAATAAATGATAGCATTATAAAGAGAATGATAAAAAATTATTCCAAAAATTTTAATAATAGAAAATATGGAGATAATTATGAAGCGCTTTATTTTATCTTTACTTTTTAAGAGGAGTTTAAAATCAAGGTTCTATATTGTAAGCATTTTATTAATATTAGGTTTAAGCCTATCATTAGGGACTATAATAATTTGGATGGCAAATAAAATTTTAATTGATGAAATGAGAAATTACGGAAAGATGTTGGTGGATAGGATAGCGGATGATTGTGCTTATTATGTAAGCATAGGATTAAATGATCAATTGAAATCAATAATTAATGATTTGATGCAAAGTCGTAGTATATATTATGTAGAATTTTTAGATAATAAAGGAAGGATTTTAGCTCAAAGCGATAATGAAAGACCTAAAGTATTAGCTTCAATAGATGCTACTGCTAAGAATTATTATGATAGTATATTAGAAAAGGTAAGAGAAAAAGGAGCAGATTATTTTAAAATAAAAACTCCTATCCAAAAATCATTAAGAGAAGAAGCGGCTGGTTCCGAAGCATTGTTGAGTTCCACTGGAGGCAATCAAAAAGAGCAGCAAGAAAATATCGGTATTGTTCAAATGATGATTTCTCTTCAAGATCTTGAAACGAGACAGTGGCAATTAATAAAAGCAGGGATAATAATCACTATTGCTTTTATGATAGGAAGTGTTTTGCTCTCTTCAGTAATAACAAATGCTATTACAGAGCCTATTTTAAAATTTACTCAGACTGCTACTCTAATAGCTGAAGGAGATTTGAGGCAAAAAGTAGAAGTACTTAGTGAAGATGAATTAGGAATTTTAGGACATTCTTTTAATGAGATGACGAATGGTTTAGAGAAAATAGTAAAGCAAGTGAATGCAGCAAGCAGTAATGTAGAAGAAGCATCAAAACAATTGGCTTCTACAATGAAATTATTGAAAGAAAGTGCTGATATTCAAGGGGAATCATTTGGTGAGATATCAGCATCAATTGAGGAAATGACTTCTTCTATAAAGGGAGTGGGATATAATATGGAGAGGTTATCAGCAGCCTCAGAAGAGACTTCCAGTTCAATAATGGAAATGGCAGCCAGCATAGATGAAGTAGCTGATCATATTGCTAGTTTAGCCACTTCTACCGAGCAAACTGCTATTTCAATTGAACAAATGGGAGCATCTATAAAAAATGTAGATGAAAGCGTAGAAAGATTAAATATGTTATTATCAGAAACGGCAACATCTTTAAAAGAAATGGAGAGTGCAATCGGTCAAGTAGATAAGAATGCTGCTGAATCTTATGATTTGTCTTCTTTAGTCAATAAGAATGCTGAGAATGGAATGAATGCAGTAGAAAATACTATGTCCGCAATAGAAAAAATAAAAGAGAGCGTTGATAAAGCAGTAAGTGTTATAACTAAATTAGGAAGGAGTTCAGAAGAAATTGGAAAGATATTAACAGTTATAGATGACATAGCAGATCAAACGAATTTATTAGCATTGAATGCTGCAATTATTGCTGCTCAAGCTGGAGAGCATGGGAAAGGTTTTGCAGTCGTAGCCGATGAAATCAGAGAATTAGCTGAAAGAACAGCATCTTCCACTAAAGAGATAAATGAATTAATAAGAACTGTCCAAAAAGATGTCGCAGAGACTATAACTACTATGCAGCAAGGTTCGCATCGGGTTCAAGAAGGAGTTAAGCTTTCTGTTGAAGCCGGACGCGCCTTAAAAATGATTTATGATTCTGCAAAAAATTCTGCAAGTATGGCAAGAGAAATAGCAAGAGCTACTGAAGAACAAGCTAAAGGAATAAAATTAATAAACAGTGCAATTGAACAAATTAATAATTCAATGAAACAAATCAGTCAAGCTACGCGTGATCAAAAGAAAGGGAGTCAGCAAATAATTGCAGCCGTTGATAATATAAAGCAAATGTCAGATTATGTAAAAAGAGCTACAATAGAACAATCAAAAGGAAGTAAACAAATTACAAAAGCTATTGAATCAATTACTGAAATGGTTAGCTACATCTTTAAAGCTATTGATGAACAAATGAAAGGCTCAGAGCAAATTCTTCATGTTGTGGAAAATTTTAAAGTCCTTAATGAAAAAAACAGATTAAGCATAAATCAAGCAGAAGAAGCTATTATTTTATTAGTCAAACAAACTGAACTACTTAAAAAAGAAATAGCTAAATTTAGAGTTTAGCTTTTTATATTCTTTAAGTTCCTCACTTCTGGGTTCCGAATCTATTCAGACTTTCGCAAAAGAAAGAAAATCCTTTATTCGCTTTTTTCTCCTAAATATTGAAAAATTTGAATATGAGGAATATGAAAAGTATCAGCAACTACATAGATCTTATCATCATTATCAATATATATACCGGCAGGTAAATCAAAATAGCCGGGTTGATGACCAGGACCTCCTAACACTAACAATAATCTTCCTTCTCTATCAAATATTTGAATATTATTAAATGCACTATCTACTACATAAATATGATTCTCATTATCCAAGGCTACTCCTTTAGGGCGAGCAAATTGGCGAGGCTTATTTCCACAACTTCCTATAATTTTTTGAACTTTGCCACGAGGATCTAAAATCTGAACCCTGCAATTCATTGTATCAACAACATACAAGTTCCCTTCTTTATCCAAAGCTAAATATGTAGGGAAGAAGAATTTGCCGGCTGATTCCTTTATATTCTCACCTCTGGGGTCTATTCCGACTTCTCCTATTTTATATAAATATTCTCCATTTAAATCAAAAACATCAATTCTATGATTTCGTGTATTTGAAATATATATTCTTTCTCTATCTTCATCTATGGCTATCCCAGAAGGTCTATTAAAAATATCTTTCCCTCCAAGATGTCCTATTAACGCTCCTTTATTATTATAAATAAAAACTATATTTTGCTGAGAATCAGAAACATACACTCTATCTTTAGAATCAATAGCAATCCCAGTAGGCGATTGCAATTTATAATCTCCGGAATCACCAAACTTCCAAACTTTTTTCTCTTTCTCATCGAAAACTACTACGCATCCTAAGCTTGTGTCAGTTACAAAAATTCTACCCCCGGAATCAACAGCTATATCAGCTGGCTTATTTAATCTAAAAAAAGTCTTAGGACCCGCTAACTTTTCCAAAATTTTTTCTCCAGTTGAAATGCCAAAATCCCTTGATGTGCTATAACTCTTTAAATATTGGATTCTTGGCTTATCAGGCGGAGGCGGCCATACTAATACAGGAGTCTCTTTAACTTTAGGTCCACAATCGCATAAATAAAATGAAAGTAAAAACATCAATATAATCTTTAATAAACCTTTTATCCTCATAACTTTTCTCATATTTAATTTTATAATTTTAGCAATAATTTCTTAAAATGCAATTTTTGTAAAAGTAATTAATTAGTTTTCTCCAAAAAACTAATCAAAATGGTTATCATCCTTCATAAAAACAATATCGTTTAAAATTAAACCACGAGATTAACACAAGATTTTCTCTTTCTGTGTAAATCTGTCCTAATCTGCGCTAATCTCATGAAAAAATCTTGTGATAATCTTGAGACTTAATATTTTCCCTTGCTTTCGGAGAAAACTAACAATTTACTTGTAAAAGTAATTAGTCAGTTTTTTCCAAATCCTAAAAGCCAATCCAATGGCAAAAAAATTATAAACCACAAAGTATACAAAGAAAACACAGAGATCACAAAGAAAGATATATTTTATAGAAAAAACTTTGTGAACTTTGTGATAGCTTTGTGTTCTTTGTGGTAAAAAATTAGAAATCACAAAGAAAGATATTTTGATATTGTAATAATAAGTGGGTAAAAAATCACAATGTATGGTTAAAAATTCGCATTTTTTAATTTTAGATTGCTGCTGCTGGATTAAAAGATAAAGAAGCACCATTATTTTAATATATCAAATAAAGTGGTATTTTAATTGATTTATAAAATATCTAAAAATTTGCAAAGGAGGTCTTTATATGAGGATAACACTAATTATAGTAAGCCTAATGTTGATAGCAGTAGCAACGGTAGGAATAGTGATAGCGACAGGCGATGGACCTGGTGTAGTGATAAATACGAAGCATAATTTATCTCAGTGGGGTCCTGGAACTATGAAAGCGGCTCCGGGGAATGCTTGGGGAACTGGCTCTTATTCTAACGCAGAGATATGTGTATTTTGTCATACTCCGCATGCAGCTTATTGGGTACCGGGCGGTCCAAATGAAAATGACGAAGCTCCTTTATGGAACCATAATGGGTTTACTACTAGCACTTTCAATATGTATTACAGTTCAACTATGGATGCTAATATGGTTGGCGGAACAAGAATGAATGTTCCACAAACTTCTAATTTGGTTGGATATCCTTCTCACGCTTGCTTATCTTGTCACGATGGAACAATGGCAGTTAATGCATTATTGAATAATGCAGGTTCAGGTGTTGGCACTAATCCGGCAATGGTAAATGGAATAAATACAATACCCCCTACTTCTCCTTCGTATATGGGAACTGATTTAGAGAATGATCATCCAATTAATTTTACCTATGATGCTGCTTTATATGCCGCAGATAATGGTTTGAATGATCCTGCTAATCCTCCCATTTCTAATTGGCTATTCAATGGAACAGTTCAATGCAGCTCCTGTCATAGCGTTCATGGTACCCCTGACCCAAGTTTTCCAGGCAATGTCGTTCCTATGCTATTAAAAACAAGCAATGCAAATAGCGCTCTCTGCACAACTTGCCACAATAAATAAAAAAGAATCAATACTTGGGCGGGAATCAATTCCCGCCTACTACCTTTTTTATTTCTAAATAAATGAAAAAAAAGATTTTAAGCTGCAGAGAATTTTTTTTTGCTATATTTGCATTAATTTTATTTCTGAATTCCCCTTGCCTCTCTCAAAGAAAAACTTACTTATATGATAATATTTATAGCATAGGAGGTAATATCTATTACCAAAAAGAACTAAATGATTATTTTTCATCCCTCTATTTATCTAAAGTAAGCTCTTCAAAAGAAGGTATCTATATCTTTTTAGAAGGACCAATTTATATCAATACTATTGGAGTATTCAAAATCGGTTTAAATTTATCCCGCAGCTCAAATAAAAGCAATATCTCTATATCCGATAAATATTTTATTAATGGATTTGACATTTGGTCAATGTTATTTAGAAAAACTCGCTATCCTTTATTCATATATTATAGGTGGAACAAAGAAGATTATGATAGCAACTTTTTCCAATCTCAAAATAAAATTTCGCAATCATTAATTTTTAGAGGAAAATTAATTTTGAGCAGGAAAGATG
>CAYREJ010000177.1:0-5617 GCA_964423235.1 uncultured Acidobacteriota bacterium
CTGATAAATTATCTAATAACATTAATATCTTCCACATCCCATATTGTTCAATTAGAAAATTAACAAATGATAATGATTTTGCATAAACTAATTTTGCTTCTTCTGCAGAGAAAGAACTAAAGGAACCACTTAGATGTTTTATACTCGGCAATTCCAATAGCACCTTATCATTTTGTATTTTTTCCCCTTCAAAATAATTTGCTAAACCTTCTTGCAACCAGCCCGGAGCATTATTATTAGTTTTTTGAGAAAGCAATGCATGAGTTAATTCATGTCTAAGGAGAGGTATCAGGTATTCATTAAAATTAATTCCCTTTGCGGGAATCCTTATTTTCCCGTCATAAAAGCCAGCAGACCAATCCGGTCCACCTCTGACTATCTTATAATCCTTGCGAGTATAAAAAATAACTTCTGTAGGTTCCTTCGGATAATAATTTAATGTTAGTGATAATTCCTTGTATATATCTTCAAGCACATTAATTATCTCATTAGTCAATGAAGGATTTAAAGCTTCTCCATCAAATTCTATCTTAAAATGATGCGTATTGGTCTTTAGAAAATCTTCTGATATTTTCATCTCCTCTTTTAATTTTTTAAGCTTTTCTGCATAAACAGGTTCATTTTCCAATTTTAATCCTTCTTGCCATTCATAAGCTGCATCATTTAAATTCCCTTGAAGATAATAAATTTCTCCTAATAAAAAATAAGCATCGGCATAATTACTATTTATCTTTTTGCTCCTCTGCGCATAATAAGTTGCCATAAAGAAATCTGAAAGCTTATATTGACAGAAAGCAATCCTTAAATTAATGCTTTCATCATTAGGTTTTATTTGATCCAGTTTTAATAAATAATCTAAAGCCCTTTTAAAATTTTTACCTTCAAATAATTCATTTACTCTCTCTATATAAGCTTTTATTAGTTTAGATTTTGCTTCATTTGTTCTTTCTAAATTATAATTTGATTCTAATTTTTTAATTTCTATTTCTTTAATTAAAGAATCCTCTTGAATGGAAGAAGCAGACTCATCAGTAGATATGTTTTTTCTCTTAGTTTCTATATAAGCTTTATTATCCGAATTGGAAATGGCAGATTGATTCTTATATAAACTCACATCCCCATCTGAATGTATTTCTTTAACAGCCTCTTTAATTATCGTTATTTGACTTTCCCCATAAATGCAAATAAAAGTATCCTCCTTTGCTTGTACTTTTTGGCAATTTAGCTTCCCACCCTCGTTAAGAATTATTATATCAGCTCTTATAAAACAAACAAGCACAAATAAAAAAAGGATAATTATTAGTAAACTTTTCTTTAATCTCATAGGAAATGCTACCATAATAAACTTTAATTTTCAATTTTATCCCTTTAAAGCCCTGCCCTACACTGACACATACTCATTATTTGGTCTTTAATACTTCTTCAGCTTCCCTCCTTAATGCTGGACTTAAATTAACTTGCTTTGATATTGCTATTAAATCCTTCTTCAATAACGACTTTAAAAGATTAACAGAAATATGCAAAGGAGTCATAGGATTATTAATCAAAGCTTTCTTCACATTGTATCTAAAACTCCATTTCCGATCATTATAAATAGAAGCTAAAACATATACATCTTTCGCTGCATTAATTATTCTTATTATATCTTCTTCAACTACTTGAGGATTTTTTAACAGCTCCTCTATTATTTTCGGATCATTTTCTTTAATCAATGCTTTTATTAATTGAGAACTTGCAATACGAGAGAGGGCAATCTTTTCTCCTAAACTCAAATCTTGCAGCTTGTCAATTATTAATCTTTCAGCAGCAATTCTCAAACGGGGATCTATCTTTAAATTTTTTGCTACATTAAGTAAGTCCCTCCAAAATAAATAACTTACATACTCGCTGCTTATATTAAAAGGAGTTTTGGGACAATGAACAAGTGCGACTTTAACATTATATTTGCTCATCCATTGTCGCATCATTGCTATTTTTCTAATTATTTCAGATGTTATATAAGGATTCCTTAAAAGCGCTATTATATGAGCTTCAGTAATAGCCGGATTCTCCAAACAAGCATTTATTATTTTCATATTTGCAGAAGATAATGCACCAAAAAGCTCTTCTTGCGAGCATTTAGCATAATAATCTACTGAATTGTTCTCATCCATTCTTCCCTTCATTTTCTCCGCAACTTGAATAACTATTATATCATGCAAATCTCAAAAAGGGAACTAATCAGGGATCAGGGTGATGGGTTATGGGTCATGGGTTATAGGTCATGGGTTATAGGTCATAGGCTCCATTTCTTATCCTACCCTATCATATGCTTCATTTAACTTATTCGCTATCCCCTATAACCCATGACCCATGACCCATCACCCATGACCTATGACCTATAACCCTTAACCCATGACCTATCAATATTTTTATGCTAAAATTTTCTCTACTTATATAAAGAATATGAAAATATTAATGCAAAGTCGCATAAGCCTTTTTAGAATACCTGGTGGCGACACTATTCAAATTTTAAAAACTAAAGAATATCTTGAGAAATTAGGGGTCAAAGTAGAAATATCTTTAGATTATAATATGGATTTATCAAATTATGATCTCGTTCATTTTTTTCATTTTTTTCGGATACACGAAGCTTATATCTCTTGCAAAAATGCAAAAAGACAAAATAAAAAATTTATTCTCACGCCTATTTATGTATCTAAAGAATTAAGAAACAATTTTGAAAAAAGTGCCGATTTAGGCATCATCAAATACATTAATAAAATAATAGGAGAAGAGATGCGAGAAAGGCTTAAAGGTGTATGGCATTATTTAATTGATAAAGAGAGGAATATTGCTACTAAAGCATTAATTTTAAAAGGATATAATAAATTAATGAAGGAAACTATAAAAGAAGTGGATATGATATTACCAAATTCTAAAGCTGAAATGGATATGTTAATTAAAGACTTTCCCGAAAATTATTCTTATAGAATTATTCCTAATGGAGTGGATGTAAGATTATTTAAAAATGAAGTCAGAGATAATAAATATTTACTTCCTCCGGGTTCTTTAATATGCGTGGCACGCATTGAACCGAGAAAAAATCAATTATCCCTAATAAAAGCTGTAATAGACACAGGAATAAAATTGATATTGATAGGCAACCCTATGAAAAATAGAATGTCTTATTATAAGAAGGTGCTGAAATACAAATCAGAGAATATAAAGATTATGCCTGGGATTGAACATAATGAATTGAATTATATTTATTCGAATGCAAGAGTGCATGCTTTACCGAGTTGGTTTGAAAGTCCTGGCTTATCTTCTTTAGAAGCAGCGGCAATGGGTTGCAATATCGTAGTAAGCAATCAAGATATTATTAAAGAATACTTTAAAGATTATGCTTTTTATTGCGAACCAAATTCAATATCATCAATTAAAAATGCTATCCTACAGGCATATGAAACAGAAAGAAAAAAGGAGCTAAAAGATTACATTTTGCATAATTTCAATTGGGAAAAAATAGCCAAATTAACTTTAGAAGCTTATGAAGATATTTTAAGCAGGCAATAGCAATGAATATTAATTTGTCTTCCCCCATTGATATTCTTGAAGGAGTAGGAAACAAGCGAGCAACACTATTTAAAAAAGAAGGAATATATACAGTGGAGGATTTGCTTTTTTATGCTCCAATTCGCTATGAAGATTGGCGAAAAATTACTTCTATCAGAGAAATAAAAATAAATGAAGAATGCAATATCTTTGGAGAAATAGTAAAAGTTTACAGCAGGAAGTCTCTTTCCAAAGAATATGATATTTTAAGCTGCATAGTTTACGATGGAACTGGCGAAATTGAGCTTGTCTTCTTCAATAGAGATTATTTAAAAACTACTTTAAAGCCTGGTTTGCAGATCGCTCTAAAAGGTGTTCCACAATTCAATGAATATAGCAATATAGGTCTTACAATTAATAATCCGGATTTTTATGTTTTTAAGGAAAATGATGATGCTTCCCCTCTTGGTTCTATTCAACCTGTTTATAAAAGAATCTCTTCTTTAACTTCCAATGCTATTAGAAAAATAATATTTAATGCTTTAGAAAATTTGCCACCTCAGTTAGAATCAATCATCTCTGAAGAAATTGCTGCAAGGAATAATCTTATAGATAAGAAAAATGCTTTATACAATTTGCATTTTCCTGAAGATATAGAAAAAATACAGCTCCTCCAATCATTCAGAACTAAAGCACAAAGGACATTAATTTTTGAAGAGTTATTTAATCTTCAATTAGGCTTGGCTTTTCAAAAGGCTAAAAATAAATTAATTCAGAAAGGGATTCAGTATGAAATCAATGATAATATAAGAGATTTTATTCGTTCTATACTTCCTTTTAAATTAACTAATGCACAAAAGAAAGTAGTAAAAGAAATAGTAGAGGATATGCAGCAAAAATATCCAATGAATAGGCTTTTGCAAGGGGATGTAGGAAGCGGCAAAACAATTGTCTCATTAATAGCAATGCTAATCGCTGTATTTAATAATTATCAAGCTGCCCTAATGGCACCTACTGAAATTTTAGCAGAACAACATTTCTCTAATATAAGTAATCTGCTTTCTAAATCTACCATTAATATAATTTTGCTAACTGGTTCAATTAAGAAACAAGAAAAATTAAAAAAATTATCAGATATTGAATCCGGAAAAGCTAATATCATAATAGGAACCCATGCTTTAATTCAAGAAAATGTTAAATTTCATAATCTCGGCTTTATAGTAATTGATGAACAACATAGATTTGGAGTAAATCATCGCGCATCATTAATGAAAAAGGGATTAAATCCGGATGTTTTAGTTATGACAGCGACTCCAATCCCCCGTTCTCTGGCACTAACCCTATACGGAGATTTAGAAATTTCTATTATTAATGAATTGCCTAAAGGAAGAAAACCTATTATCACTATCATTAAAAAAGAGACATCCCGTAATGAAGTATATAATTGGTTATCTCGGCAATTATCTGAATCAAAACAAGCTTATATAGTATGTCCATTAATTGAAGAATCTGAAGCCATACAAGCAAAGGCAGCAATAGAATTATATGAATATTTAAAAAGCACGCATCTGAAAAACTTCTCTATTGGATTAGTGCATGGGCAAATGCCAGCTGCCGTTAGAGATGATAATATGAAAAAATTTTTAAATAAAGAATATAATGCTTTAGTAGCAACAACAGTTATAGAAGTAGGAGTAGATGTTCCTAATGCCTCTATCATGATTATAGAACATGCTGAAAGATTTGGGTTGTCCCAGCTTCATCAACTTAGAGGAAGAGTCGGAAGAAGCTCCATTCAATCATATTGCATTTTAATTGTTTCAAATAAACTATCACCACAAGCTCGGATGCGTCTGAAAACAATAAAGGAAAACTTAGATGGATTCCTAATTGCTGAAAAAGATATGGAAATAAGGGGACCTGGTGAACTTGCTGGCATTAGGCAATCCGGCTTCTTCAAATTCAAAATTGCTAATTTAATGCGGGATAAAGATATTCTGATTAAGGCTCGTCAGGAAGCTTTTAATTATATTGAAAAAATTATTGAATCTAATAAAATGCAAGAATTCGAAAATAAATTTAT
>CAYREJ010000178.1:0-5612 GCA_964423235.1 uncultured Acidobacteriota bacterium
TGCATAATGAGTGAATAGGGTAAGTTTTGAATTTCCCCTTTAGCGTAATTAGTGATTGAAATTGCTTTGGTGTATGATATAATGCTTTAAATTTAATTATGAATATGAATGAAAGTAGAGCTAAGATAAGTTATGTTATTTATTTACTAGGCTTAGTGAGTTTGTTAAATGATACAAGCAGTGAAGTTATAATGTCAGTGCTGCCATTTTATTTAGCGAGTTTAGGAGGAACTCCAATAGCAATAGGATTTATTGGAGGATTAGAAGAAAGTGCTAGGTCATTCATCAGTTATTTTGCAGGGAAATTATCCGATAAGGTGAAAAAAAGATTGCTTTTTGTCAGCTTAGGATATTCCATATCATCAATTTCTAAATTATTTTTATATTTTGCTGGAACTTGGATTTTAGTATTAATATTAAGGGTAATAGATAGGGTAGGAAAAGCAATTAGGAATCCGGCACGTGATGCTATGATAGCTTCTATTTCAACAAAAGACAATTTAGGAATTAGCTTTGGTATTCATAGAGCTATGGATACATCAGGAGCTATCTTAGGTTCATTATTAGCTTTGATTATATACTGGATTTTCAATTTAAAATTAAGCCATATAATTCTTATGGGTGCATTTATTTCTTTTATTTCTTTAATACCTTTGTTATGGGTTAAAGAAAAAGAAGAAGCTTCTGAACATATTTCAAAAGATAATTCTTCTTCCGGATGGAGCTTACCTTTCTTAATTTCAATAATACCAATTATTATTTATTCTTTAGCTAACTTTACATATATGTTCTTTCTTTTGAAAGTCAGTAAAGAATATACAGAAAAATTAGCTATTGGTATCCCATTGTTAATGTATTTAATTTTTAATATAATTTACAGCATTTTTTCTATTCCTTCTGGTTATCTTTCTGATAAAATTGGAAAAAGAAAAATTATCGGGATAGGATATTTCATTTATGCAATTTGTTGTTTAGGATTTTTAACATTTTCTTCCCGCAATTGGTTTATCTTATTATTTTGCTTATACGGATTAGCTTTTGCCATAGTTGAAGGAAATCAAAGAGCTTATATTAGTCAAATTTCAGCTAAAGAAAAATATGGTTCTTCTTTGGGAATATATTATATGACCACCGGCTTCTTTTCATTATTAGGCAGTGTAATAGCAGGCTTTCTCTGGTCTTTTAATTCTGCCTTCCCATTCCTTTATGGAACAATTCTGGCTCTTGTAGCTGGAATTATGATTATATTGATAGATACTAAAGTATCTTCATGATTTCGCTTCAAGAAAATAATTAAATATGCCCTAATATCTATTTGTGCTATTGATTTATTAGACTATTAACGGTAATTTTCAGTTTTCTCCAAAGAACTAATCAAAATGTGTTAATCGCATGAAAAAAATCTTGTGATAATCTTGTGGTTTAATATTTTTCCTTGATTTTGGAGAAAACTGACTAGTTGCTATTAACGAATTGGCGAGTATAAAATAATAAAAAATGAGGAAAGGAAAGACAATCATAGGCAAAAAGTAAAATTATGCTTTCTTTGGAAAAAACTGCCAGCTATCTATTTATTATAAAGATAAACAGCAGCATTATGTTCCCTTAAAGTCTTTGAAAAATAATGACTTCCATCATGTTTAGAAACAAAGTATAAGTATTTACTATCAGCAGGATTCAATACTGCCTTAATTGAATCGTTGCCAGGATTGCAAATTGGTGTAGGTGGTAGTCCATAATAACGATAAGTATTATAAGGAGAATCTATTTGCAGATCTTCTTTACTTAACAAAAGAGGAAATTTTCCCGACATATAAAAAGCATAATATACAGTAGGATCACACTGCAATTTCATATTTAGCTTTAAGCGATTATAGAATACTGATGCAATTAATGGCTTTTCTTCTGATAATCCGGTCTCCTTTTCTATCAATGAAGCAAGTGTTACCAATTCATTTATGCTAAAGCCTGATAGCTCCGCCTTCTTCTTTAGATCAACCAAATATCTTTTTTTAAATTCTCTAATCATCCTTTTTATTAAAGAAGATAAGCTTTCTTCTTTGCTCATATAGTATGTTTCGGGAAATAAATATCCTTCAACATTATTTATATCCGGAGCTATTTGTTTAAGCTCATCTATAATCTCCTTGGAATTCACTATTGAAAAAAAGTCTTCTCCCTTTAAAATACTATTCCTTCTGAATATCTCTTTTACATCAAACAAATTGCTACCTTCAGGGATAGTTATTTTGTAATATAAAACTTCTCCTTTAAGCAGTTTATCAACGAGTTGTAATATATTAAGTGGCTTATCAAAAAGGTAATACCCTGCTTTTATATATTTATGCTTCCCTAAAATTAAAATATAAAGCTTAAATAATGTCTTGTTCTTTACAATTTTATTCTCATACAATAAAGAAACAATCTCATTAAAGCTGGAACCAGGCTTAATGTGAATTTCTAGTTCTTTAGGAAATGAAAATTGAGGTTTTTTTAATATCTCATAAATATAAAAAGAAAAAAAAATTATTAGCGCAATCCCCAAAATAAATAAGAAGCTTTTTGAAAAAATTCTATTTGTCATCGCCATTTTTTAATGAACTATATTTCCAATCAATATAGCTTTGGAGGATTACAGCAGCAGCATTCGCATCAATTATTGTCTTCACCTTACTTCTTTTATAAAACCTTCTCAATCTTTTTTTTGCCTCAAGGGTAGTATATCTTTCATCCCATAATATTATTTCTTCTTTTATAACATTTTGCAACTCATTTACAAATGATAGAACCTTTTTAGCTTGAGCACCTATATTCCCTTGTAGAGTTTTAGGAAAACCAATAATAACACAGAAGATTTCATATTCCTTAATAAGATTAGAGATAATATGAATTGTTTCTTCATCGTCATCTCTTTCAAGAACTAAAAAAGGAATGGCGATTCTTACTTCTTCATCAGCGATAGCAATGCCAATCTTGCTACTTCCTATGTCTAATCCCATCATCTTCATTAAATCCAAAACCTCTCTTATATTTAATTTTAAAAAGAACTGAAAAAGGCAGATTATGCACGCCTTGCTAGTGAGAAGATAATTTAATTCTCACAGATTTAGAAGGAAGACTTTCATTGGGTTTCGATGCTTTATCTATTGCCGTAATATAATATTCATATTCCATATTAGGCTGAACTTCTTTATCTTCATAAGAAGTATCTTTAAGAGGTTGTGAAGTTATAAGTTGAAAAGAAGCTTCTTCTGAGCTTTTTCTATAAATTTTATATCCATTTAAGTCAGGAGCTTCTATTGGTTGCCAATGAAGAATTATTTTCTTTTCTGATGGAACTGCTACTAAATCAGAAGGTGGAGACGGTGGAAATGTATCTACATATTCTGCCATTATTATTTGACTATCTTCGCTTTCCTGATTTTCATCTTTCTTTACTGCTCTTACAGTATAATAATAAGCCTTCCCTTCTTGAACCTCTTTATCCTCATATGTTTTTTTATCAATTAATTGAGGATTCAAAGGTTTAATAGGCTTAAAATCTTTTTCAGCCCCTTTATATATGTTAAAATAAATTCCATCTTTCTCGTATTGTTTATATTCCCAGTTTATTTCTATAGCGTTTTCTCTTATCTTGTATTTAATGCTCTCCGGCACCATCAACGCCTCATTTAATTTCACCGAAACAATGTTTGATACTCCGGAGCTTTTCCCTTTTTTAGAAAAAACTTTAACATAATATTTAATGCTTTTTTTTGCTTTTAAAATCTCATCCGAAATATCACTATCAAATAATAGAAACATTTTCTTTTCCATGTAATTATTAAAAGATTCTTCTTTTATCTCTAAAAAGACTTTTTCTTCATTTTCTATTTTTTTATACACTATAATTTTATTAATATTAGCAGGAGATGAGCCATTTGTATTCTTTTCAGGTAAAGTAAAAAGAAGCTGAACTTTTTCCCCTACTTGATGAGCAGTTAAGTCATTTATTTTTTCCGGTATCAACAATATCGGTGGTAATGGTGGTCCCTTTTTCCCACAATTCAATCCTGAAAATACAATCAATGTCATCAAAATTAGCAAATAAAAAATATTCTTATAACTTAATTTCATAATAAATAATAAGAAATTATATTTTTTTATTATGATAATTTTTTAAGCAATTTTTCATAAAAAAACAATTTCAGCACTTAAAATTATGAGCCAGCAAAGCACTGCTAAAAGATACAAAAAGAATAACTTAGTGCTTTAGTGGTGGTAATCTTTTCTGATAATTCTAAGTAAAGGTCATAAGCAATATAATAAAATATGTGGTGCCGGAGGAGGGAGTTGAACCCTCACGGAGGCAAGCCTCCTCCGGATTTTGAGTCCGGCGCGTCTTCCAATTCCACCACTCCGGCATCTATTCCTTACCATTCATCCATAATTATTTTATAAACCCTTATACCCAATTCTCTGCTATCAGAGCTTTGAGCTATTTTAGAAGGAATGAAAGTTTTATCTGTTTCTATTTCAAATTTTAAATATTTTTCAATTCCCATCTTTTCTTTCGTTAAATCATAAATTTTAAGTAATTTCTCATGTTTAGTTAAATTAATTTGATCTAATATATTATCATTCAATTTAAAAATAATATTAATTGCTTTCCCTTCATAATCTGAAGGATTCGCTTCAAACTCTATGTATAATTTAGCATTTTTTAAAGGATTAAGCAAATAACCGATAGCATTTTTTTTAGTCCATCTCCATTGTATAAAAGGATCATCAGCAGCCCTCTCTATGTCATACCATCCTTCTTGATATTTAATTAATTCCCAAGGTGGAGATTTTATTATCAATGAAGCTACCTCATAAGCCCTATCTCTAATTTCTTTTCCATTTAAAGGAAAACGCTCTCTTTTCCCTTGAGGATCATAAATACCTAATTGAATTGTAAATTCCCCAGGTAATATTTCATTTGGAATAAATATTAACCTTTTATAGGAAATAGTTTCACCAGCTTTCCAAGTAGTTATTGGTTTTTCAGGCTTGTGATCATCAGTAAAAGCAATACTGCCATCGCTATCTACAAAATGGACAAATATCGTTCCATCATAATCAGGCACTTTTGCCCCCACTGGTACAGTAAAACTATAATCTGCTTCAACTATGCCTCCAGTCGTCGCTATTTTTTTATTAAACATTATTGAAGGAGAAATTTCTCCTCTCTTCTTACAAGAAGTTAAATTAAAAAATATCCCTATTGCTAAAATTGAAAACATTATAATAATTTTCTTCATTTTTTCACTCCTTAATCGTTAAATATTTTCTAGTTTAGCAGTCGGTACTTAATTTTTAAAAGTTTTTAATTATATCATAATTGTATTTTTATGTAAAATTTTACCAAGGCAACCTATCTATTTATTACGATTTATCTAGTTTAACAAGCTCCTATTAAAAACGCAAAGAGCGAAGGAAAAGGAAGCTAGGAAGTTAGGAAGCTAAGAAGTTAAGGGCAGAAAATAAGCTTTGCGTGCTTTGCGAGCTTTGCGTGAAATAATTATTATTGAGTTTGTAGAGTTTATAGAGTTGAGAGTTTATAGAGTTCCACAGATATTTCCATTTTGAGT
>CAYREJ010000179.1:0-5563 GCA_964423235.1 uncultured Acidobacteriota bacterium
GCATTTTTAAATAAAATAATAGCTTATTCCTTAAGCAAATTCAAATTATCTTTACGTAACTGGTCCAGATACTTAAATTATCATCCTATGCCTTATCCTTTTATTTTATTGCATAGCACAGGCATTCCTGCCTCTGCTACTTTATCCAAGCATTAAGGAATTAATTTGATTTTTTTTTAATGATGCATTAAATAATTAATGAATTTTTAGAAAAAATATGAAAGGAATAAGAGCAATTGGATTAATATCAGGTGGATTAGATAGCACTTTAGCTTGCTATATCATGAAGAAAGAAGGTATAGAAGTTATCGGATTGCATTGTTCTACCGGATTTTGTTTAACCGAGCATAAAAGAAGGGTCCGAAGAAAAAAGGACACGGGGAGAGATTTAAGGAATCCGGCACTTCTTATAGCAAGTAACATCGGCATCCCTATTGAAATTGCTGATATTTCTCAAGATTACCTCAATATTTTATTAAATCCTAAGCATGGGTATGGTTCAGCCGTTAATCCTTGCATTGATTGCAGAATCTTAATGATAAAAATCGCAAAAGATTATGCCAAAAAATATAATGCACATTTTATATTTACTGGAGAAGTTTTAGGTCAAAGACCTATGTCCCAACATAGACCAGTTCTGAAGTTAATTGAAAAAGAAAGCGGCTGTCAAGGATACTTATTGCGACCATTAAGCGCAAAATTGTTAGAAGAAACGGTGCCAGAGAAATTAGGTTGGGTAAACAGAAATCATTTGTATGATATTAGGGGACGTTCGCGCAAGATTCAACTTGAATTAGCTAAAGAATTCAGTATTAAGGATTATATGCAGCCAGCAGGTGGATGTTGTTTCTTGGTTGATATAAATTATGCCCGAAGATTTAAAGATTTAATTAAATTTCAAGGAAATGTTAAAATCAATATGGAAGAATTAACGCTTCTTAAAGTAGGAAGACATTTTAGAATTAATCCGAATCTTAAAATTATCGTAGGTAGAGAAGAAGCAGAAAATAAATTGCTCGAGCAATATGCAAATAATAGAAGCCTTTTTAAATGCTTGAATTATCCCGGAGCAGTTGTATTGGTTGAAGGGGTTCCGGATGAAAATAGCGAAAAAATTATTGCTGCTATTGCTGCTTATTATTCAGATGGAAGGAATCAAAAATTACTTGATGTAGTTCATATTTATCAGAATGAAAAGAAAGTAATAAGAACTTCTCCGGCTACTGAAGCAGAATTAAATCAATGGCGAATTTAAATCGAAAAGGCGAATATCCTTTATATCTATTCAGTTTTCTCCAAAAGCAAGGAAAAATATTAAATCAAAAGATTATCACAAGATTTTTTTCATGTGATTAACACAGATTAACACAGATTAACACAGAAAAAGAAAATCTTGTGTTAATTTCATGGTTTAATTTTAAACGATATTTTTTGTAAAGGATGATAGCGCTTTTGATTAGTTCTTTGGAGAAAACTGACTAACTACTATCCTTTTACTGGAGATTAGTTCTTGATCTGATTATATTAATTTTTTCTTCTTTATATCCTTTCGGAATATCAAAAATTCCCTCTTTCTGTTTTGGATTCTTACTTATTTTTTTTACTTCACTTCTAACAATGTAATTTTCATTATGGTAAAAAATATTTCCTTCTATTAATATAGGAAAACCTTTAATTCTGTCAGCTGCTTCTTTAATTATAGAAAAAGGATTCTTTATGATCTCAACCAACTCATCTAATAACGAATAGCCAAGATTAAATTCTTTTGTTGACCAAACATTTATTATTGATATGTTCTCATCTTCTGTATTTGTCTTTATCAGTAATCTTGTCTTAAAGCAATTCCAATCATTTATTCTTTTTTTAATCTCAGGTAATTCTTGAATATTTACAATTTGAAGATCTAAACTCGGCATTATATAGAAAGACAGCATATCTATTATAAATAATTCCTTTTGATTAATGGTAAAGTAAGTTTTTTTTAAATCGTTAATGTAATAAATTTTTTCCAAATCAGTTCTTATTATCAACTGAAGATCATTTTGTGAGAATTTTATCTTATTGGGAGAAAGCCATATTTTTTGAAATGAAGTAGAATTTTTGTTCCCATTTTTGGTATTAGTTATAGCTTCCAAATAATAGTCTTGTGCGATTAAATAAACGGGCAATGAAAAAAATAAAAAAAATAACATTCGCTTCATAATTAAAAAAAATAATGTTTTTTATGCTTTCAGCAAAAAACCACAAAAGGAGCAAATCTAAAAAATAAAGCAATTTAGATTTTTTCAATGATCATCGCAACTGCTTCTCCACCGCCTATACATAAGCTTACAAGACCTAAATTCACATTTCGTTTATGCATAGCATAAATTAAAGTTGTTAACAAGCGAGCTCCGCTTGCACCTATCGGATGTCCAATGGCTATGGCACCTCCATTCACATTTACTTTACTCTTGTCCAATTCAAGTTCTTTTATAGCTGTTAAGGCTACTGAAGCAAAAGCTTCATTTATCTCCCATAATCCTATATCATATTTATTTATATTCAGCTTCTTAAGTAATTTATTAATTGCATCTACTGGAGCAAAAGGAAATTCAATAGGCAATCTTGCTGCTGCACAATAGCCTTTAATCAGAGCCATCGGCTTTATATTGAGTTGCTTCGCTTTTTCTTCAGCCATTACTATAACTACTGCAGCTGCATCATTTATCTTGGAAGCATTAGCAGCAGTTATCGTTCCCTCTTTATCAAATACCGGTCTTAATGTCGGTATCTTATCAAAAATAACTTTTTTCGGCTCTTCATCTTCTGCAAAAATGCTTACCTCTCCTTTTTTACCTGAAATTTCTACGGGAATTATTTCATCCTTGAATAATCCCTCCTCTTGAGCTTTAAGAGCTCTTTTGTAACTCTCAATAGCATATTCATCTTGTTCTTCTCTGCTCAAATTAGCTTTTTTAACACAATATTCTGCACAATTTCCCATATGGAAATTGTTATAGACATCCCATAATCCATCTAAAATCATAGAATCCAGCAATTCACCATGTCCTAATCGGTACCCACCTTCTCTGGCTTTTGTAAGAAGGTAAGGTGCCAAAGACATGTTCTCCATCCCTCCTGCTATGATTATATCAGCATCTCCTAAAGCAATGGCTTGCGCAGCCAACATCACCGCTTTTAATCCGGAACCACATACTTTATTAATTGTTAAACATTCCACCTTTTCCGGTAATCCAGCAAATAAAGCTGCTTGCCGAGCAGGTGCTTGCCCTTCTCCTGCCAATAAAACATTCCCCATTATCACTTCATCAATTAAGCCCTTATCTAAATTATTCCTCTTAACTACCTCTTTAATTGCTACGGATGCTAATTTAGCAGCAGGTATCTTAGAAAGGCTCCCTAAAAATGAACCAACCGGCGTCCTCGCTGCCGCCGTTATTACAACATTTCTTATGCTCATAATTTCGCTCCTTGATATCAGGAGCTCCTACACCTCCTTTTATTTTATAAAATTTGCTTCTTAAAATTATCTCGTCTGTTCAATTTTAAATAAAAATTGGGTTTCTCCTACCCTTATTATATCCCCTTCAACTACTTCAGATTTCTTAATCTTTTTTTCATTCAGAAAAGTTCCATTAGTGCTTTGCAAATCCACTAAATAAAATTTCTTATCTTGAGGAATTATCCTACAATGCTGTGATGAAACCGTTATGTCTTCTAATTGAATTTCATTATTTGAAGCTCTACCAATTGTTGTCGGAGAATCTATTGAAAGATAATACTTCTTCCCTATCATTTTCCCCTTTCTTACAATTAAAACTGGTTTCTCAATTAAAACAAATGTATTCTCAATTTCTTCTTCCGAAACCGGCACCCTTTTTAATAACGAAGGTTCAATTAAAGGTTCTTCCGATTTATATCGGCAATTTAAGCATTCTATCTGGTAGGGCTCCAGCTCCTGACCACATTGAGGACATCTTCTAACTTCCTTCTTCTCCTTTGTAAGAACTAATACCGCGGTAAGAATTATTATAGCCACTGCTATCCCAACAATAGCTATTACCCATAAACCTAATCCCCTTGATGATTTAATATTTCCAGATTTCTTCACCACTTCTTTTGTATTAACACCAATTTTTTCAGTAGGCTTAGTAATTATAGGCACCTGCTGAATTTGAACTTTGCCCACCCCTTCTTCTTTCTCCATTTCCGCTATTTCACTCAAAGAATCAGTTATCCCTTCATTGATTAAATTTATCAGCTGATCATCTCCCACAGCTTCATAAAAATGCCCCTTCGTTAATACACTCATCCTCTTCAATATCCTTTTCCCATCTTTCCTATTCCCTATTCCAATTGAAATTATAGGAATCCTATGACTGGAAAGTTCTCTTATCACATCATCAAAAATTAATGTGCTATTCTCATCTATTCCATCACTAAAAATGATTATAACCTTTGATTTCTTCTTCAAATTGCATAAATCTTTAGAAGCAACAAATATTGTATCATACAATGTTGTATTTCTACTATCTAATCTTAGATTTTGAATTTCATTGGTTATCTCTTCTTTATTAACAGTAAAAGATTTTACTTTCACTGGCTCATCCCCAATGGTATATAAAGCTATTTCATCCTCCTCTGATAAAGCTTTTACTAATGAAGTAGCTGCGCTTTTTGAAATAGCAAAATCACTTTCTTTAATGCTTAAACTTACATCAAACAGTATAGCAATACCCCTCTCATTTTCTATAGCATTAACTAATAATGAAAAAAGCAAATATAAGAAAACTGTTAATAACAGTCTCCCCTTCATAAAGAAACCCTCCTTTCCTATTCTTTAGAGCTATAATAACAACAACTAAAAAATTTTCTAAATTCCTCATTCTCGCATAAAGCTTTGTTAATACCAAAATAACTCCTCATCATCTCATTGCTTTTCCTCATCCTTTTCGCAAGCAATAATGAAAGATTACGCCATATCTTGGCTGTTATTACAGGAGAATCTTCCATAATATTTTTTAATTCACTATGAGGAATGCACGCTAGTACGCAAAGTTCTTGCGCTACTATATCCGCTGAAATTTCTTCATTATCAATAAATGTTATCTCGCCTATTATCGAAAAAGGTCTTAATACACTTAAAAAAATTTCATACTTTTCTAAATGAGTTATAACTTTTGCAGAACCTTTTAATAAGATATATAAATTATTACTTTTTTCCCCTTCTTTAACTATTAAATCTCCTTCTTTAAAATTAATCTTACGGGATTTCTCAGCTATTAATTTTATTTCATCTTCATTTAATTTAACGAATGAAAAAGAATTTGCAATCCCTTTTTCCAATAAATTCATATGGTTTTAAATGATAGCATATTAATTTAGAAGATGCAAGAAAATTAGGGGTAAATAGTCAGTTTATTCCAAATGCTAAAAGCAAATCCAATGGCAAAAAAATTAGAAACCACAAAGATCACAAAGAAGGCACAAAGATCACAAAGAAAGATATATTTTATAGAAAAAACTTTGTGTGCTTTGCGATAACTTTGTGTCCTTTGTG
>CAYREJ010000180.1:0-5558 GCA_964423235.1 uncultured Acidobacteriota bacterium
TTATTTTTTTGCCATTGGCTTTGCTTTTAGCATTTGGAATAAACTAACTATTTACGTTAGAGGAATTAGGAATTGGGAATTGGGAATTAGCTTTATTCATTCATTATCTTTTTTCCTTCAATTAATTATAGTCCTAACTTTTGATGGTAATATCTGTGGAACTCTACAAACTCTCAACCCTATAAACTCTATAAACTCTATTTTTTACATCCTATTGACAAACTAAATTAATTGTAAGATAATTCATAAATTGATAAAGCTTTAATTAAATATAAAGGAGGTTAAAAATGAATTTTGAAGAAGCTGCTAAGCCTTTGTTAGAGAAATTTTTAACTGATGCAAATTCTAATTGGATAAAATACGCAAAAGATAAATCATCAAATCTTTCAGAAGAAATATTAAAATTAATAGGAGAATTTAAAGATAATTTAGAAGGGGCATTAAGGCTACATGCGGAGCAATGGGAACATGGTCAAGTGCTGCAAATAGAAACAGCTGATAAATTAGTAGAAGAATTAAATAAACTATTGCCTCCGCCTATTCCTCCGGAAGAGAATTTAATTGTGCAGGCTCGTGCTGCTTGGAATAAAATAGAATTAGCTACTTCTCAAGCTGAAATTCTAAACATATTA
Source organism: uncultured Acidobacteriota bacterium (assembly GCA_964423235.1). Classification (GTDB taxonomy): domain Bacteria; phylum Acidobacteriota; class HRBIN11; order MFGW01; family MFGW01; genus CAYREJ01. The sequence continues at coordinate 633 of CAYREJ010000180.1, forward strand.
ATTGAAAAAATTTCTGAAAAATGCGATGGTGTAGCATTATTTGTATTAAAGGGGGACAAAATCATAGGATGGAAATCAACAGGATTATCAGGAGAAAAATTCTCAGATAATCAAATTGGAAAAGTTATTCTAAATTTGCAAGAAGGTAGTTCTTTCTTCCATAGTCAAAAAACTTATTCCTTTATTTCATTTTCTCCGGGACATTTTCCTTTAGATACAGCTTTATTAGAAAAATTGGGCGATAGAAATCCTAAAAGCATTGCTGTTTTCCCTATTGTAATAAAAGGTAAATGTGTAGCTTTCCTATATATAGATTCTTCGCAGGAGGCTGATATTCAAATATTATCATTTATAGAATTGCTTGTTAGTTTGGCAGCTTTTGCTATTGAAACACTTCCTACAAGACAAAGCATTATTTCAATTAAAAAAGCCCCAGTTGAAAAGGAAATTGAAAAACCTAAAGCAGAAGAGATTCCAAAAGCGGTTGTTGAAGAGAAGCCAGCCCCTCCTATTATTTCCGAAGAAGAATTAAAACTTCATGAAGAAGCTAAAAGATTTGCAAGATTATTAGTTTCAGAAATAAAATTATATAACGAAGCTCAGGTAGCTCTCGGAAGGCAAAACAAAGATTTATATGAAAGATTAAAAGATGATATAGAAAGAAGCAAAAGAATGTATGAAGAAAGGATTTCCCCCAAAATAGTATCTACTACGAATTATTTCTATGAAGAGCTTATAAGAACATTAGCAAATGGGGACCCTACTGCTTTAGGGGTTGATAAAATATAGATATTATTAGATTTCAGCTTCAGAAAGGGAAATTGATAAAGCTGAGGCATAAAAGTCCTAAAAGATTGTAGATAATTATCAATGGACTAGTGAAGTGATTGTATTGAGTTTAATGTGAATGGTAAAATATTGCGTTTTTTAATTTAAAATGAAGGAAATTATTAAAATGTGGCAGCAGACTAAGCTGGTTGTATTAGTTGCTGTTGCTGCCGGTCTATATGCGGCTCTTTTAATACCTTTCAAACTTTTTCAAATTATTCCGGGCATCACTGAAATAAGACCTGCGAGTTGTATTCCTATAATATGCAGTTTATTTTTTGGTCCGGCTGCTGCTTGGGGTTCTGCTATTGGAAATCTTATTGGAGATTTTGCAGGTCAATTTGGTCCGGGAAGCATTCCTGGCTTCATTGGGAATTTTGTATATGCCTTTCTCCCTTATAGGCTATGGAAAAAATACAAAAAAACAATTTCTAAAGAAATAAAAAATTTAAATGATGTTGCTTTCCTTATTTTCATTATTTTTGTCGCAAGCAGTGCTTGCTCGTCCATTATCTCGTGGGGCTTACAATTAATTGGGCTTCCATTTGCTTCCGTAGCAGGAATTATATTTCTTAATAATTTCATATCCGGAATTATTTTGGTTCCTATATTATGTAATTGGTTTGATAAAAGAATATATGCTTGGCACCTTAATTATGAAGACCTTCTAAATGAAAAAGAATTCTCATCTCAAAAATTTAGTTCTTTCTTTCTTTCAATATTGCTAATATTATTAATTTTGTCATTTCTTGTTGGACATATTCCTATATTATCTAAATTGACAGGTTATTTGAAAAATTACGCTAATTTATCTAATGACCCTATTATAGCTTTTTCATTCATTATTTTAATTTTAATAATTTCTCTTTTGATATAATATTCGATTTGGTAAAGCAGTAAACATAAAACTACCAATGTAGGAGAAAAGTTTTTGCAAATCTTAAAAGCCAATAGCATGTAATTAATAAGTTTGAGGTTAAGCAAGGGGAGTAAAGATATTCGTTAAGGTGCCGGTGCTAAGGTGCCAGAGTAAAATTTTAAATTTTCGTTTGTCCTGGGTAAATAGGGCTGATTGCTTCATTTTTTCCAAAAGCTGTATAATTATTGGCTTTTAGTTTATTGGATTATTTTATTATGATATATTTTTCTTTTAAAAGTTGATATGCTTATAAAATTACCATTTGCTGAAAGATATTTGGATTTTGATTATCCAGGAAATAAATTTGATGTTATAAAAATAAAAGAATTTCCTGAATTTGATGCAATTAAATCATTACCTGAAAAATTATATAATCCTATTTTTATTTCGCCAATTAATAAATTTTTTGACAAGAACGATAAAATTCTAATTGTTCTTTCTGATGCTACAAGATATACAGCAGCGGATAAAATTATTCCAATCTTAATAAAAGAACTGAATAATTTGGGGATAAAAAAAGAAAATATTGAATTTATCATATCTACTGGACTTCATAGACCTCCCACTGAAGATGAAATAAAAAAAATAACTAATTCCATAATACCTTCCCAATTTGTTTTTCATATTCATAATGCTTATTCTCATAAGAGCGATTTTAAAAATCTCGGAATGACCTCTCGAGGGACGCCTATCTTATTAAACAAAATAATTTTTAATTTTGACAAAATAATAATAGTATCATCGGTAGGCTATCATTATTTTGCAGGCTTCTCTGGCGGAAGAAAATCTTTAGTTCCTGGCTTAGCTTCAATAGAAACAATTAAAGAAAATCATAAATTAGTTATAAATAAAAAAGGATTTCTTAAAAATCCTTTTGCTTCAATAGGAAGACTTAAAAGAAACCCGGTTCATTTGGACCTTATGGAATGCATTGAAAAAATTACAATACCTATTTTTTGCATATATGCACTAACTATGGAAAAAAAATTAGTAGATGTTATATGTGGAGATATTAAAGAAGCCTTTAGAATAAGCTGCTTGAAATATGCTTCATTTTCTAAAATTGATATTGAAGAACAAAGAAATTTAGTAATTGCCAGTTGTGGAGGTTATCCCAAAGATATTAATCTTGTTCAATCCCACAAAACTTTTGAAAATGCTTCATATTTTTGTAAGAAGGGCGGAGTAATAATATTGATTGCCGGTTGCATAGATGGCTTCGGACATAAAGATTTTTTCCAGTGGCTAAAATATAAAGATTTAAAAACTTTTGCAAGAAATTTAAGAAATAATTATCAAGTTAATGCCCAAACAGCGTTCTCATGGAAATTTAAAACATTCCAATACAAAGTTATTTTAATATCAAATTTATCAAAAAAATATCAGAAGAGACTGAATGTAATTATGCAAGATGAGATAAATTCTGCATATAATCTTAGTTTAAAACTTCTTCCAGCAAATTTTAAAGGATTTATTATTCCTTATTGTTCAGAAATAGTTCCGAGCATTAAATTAAATCTATCAGATATTTGACTAAAAATCTTAAAATTTCATAGTATTCTCGTAAGAAAACACTTCTTTGTCAATTAATTGAACTCACACAATTTAATGACAATATTGATTGATTAGAAACCGCATTATCACACACTTTGTAATTGGTATTATCATTGATTGCATTAGAAGCTATGATTAGAATTAGAAAAAGCAATTATAATTCGCTATTGCCTCACAATCCCCTTTATATTCTTTTTGCAAAGCAGGAGGAGAACTCCTCTTCTTTTTATTTCTTTTTATTTGAACTCATGAAAAGCCTCATATACAACCTCCCTACAAAATGCCCCTAAGCTTCCTTTCAAAGGGAGCCAACCCCACAAAAAGCTTGAGTTCTCCTCCTGCTTTTTCTTTCATTTTTTAAAAAATTATCGCAACCCATGTTTTAACCACAAAGGACACAAAGTTTTTTATATAAAATATATCTTTCTTTTGTGATCTTTGTGCCTTCTTTATCATTATAATGATCTAATAAAAGTAAATAGCAAAGATGTATATTTTATTTCTTTTTATATTTCACCACAGATGCACAGAGGCCACAGAGTTAATTTTTTCTCTGTGTTCTCTGTGTCTTTATGGTGAATTTATCTTTAGCACTTGACAATTGTTCTTATAGATGTGATTTTTGTGGTTTATAATTTTTTTTTGCCATTGAATTGGCTTTTAGGATTGGAAAAAAACTGGCTAATTACTTATATTGAAATTGATTTGTAAATCTCTTATTATATTATTAAGATAACGTAATGAATGAGAAAAGAAAATATCAGCGTATAACTTTTTTTACAGAAGTAGAATGGATTGTTTCAGGTGCTAGTTTCAAAGGAACTATTTCAGATATTAGCGAAGGAGGAGCTTATATTGACACTTTAAATCCTTGTCCTATTGGAACTCTCATTCGGATGAAATTCAAAATCTCCGATAATAAAGAACTAAACCTGAAAGCAGTCGTTAAAAATTCTATGATAGGAATGGGTATGGGAGTAGAATTCATAAATTTAACAGAAGAGCAAAAAGCTATCCTTCAGGAGCTAATAAAGAACCTCACTTAGTTGAAAAATCATCTAAATAAATTTTTATAGCAGGTGCTGCAAAGCTTATCTTCCTTTGTATCAGTATCTTTTAAAGAATTAGAAAAATACATTACGCATTTCTTATTCTTGCAATGATTCAGCCCTAATAAATGTCCTATCTCATGAATAGCTTCTTTGCCAGCTCGTTTGAAAAATAATGAATCGTTTTGCGTTTTTCTATAAAATCTTTCATCTAATCTTGCTAATCCAATTACTGCTACATTATTAATTAAATCTGCTTCTCCAAAAACAAAATTAAAATTATCTACATATAAATCTACATTTACTATTCCTAAAGCATAAGCTTTTCTTGAAAAATGCAAAGCTAAATAATTTAAAAAATGTTTTGTCAAATATTGCTTCCTAACCCTATTATATCCCTCTTTGGGAAGGCTTTTTTGATACAAGTTATTAATTTTGAATTTATATACTTCTTTAATAAGATTTTCTAAATATTTTTCTAAAGGTATATTTTGATAGGCAAACCATACTAAGTATAAGACTTCAAATTTCATAATTCTTCAGTTATTTCTAATTTTATGGTCTTTTTCCTAATAC
>CAYREJ010000181.1:0-5545 GCA_964423235.1 uncultured Acidobacteriota bacterium
ATAACTTTGTGTCCTTTGTGGTTAAAAAATGTAAGCTATAAATAGAATAAGGTAGCCTCACAGAAATAATTTTGTAGAAAACTGACCAATTGCTAATTTCATCTTTTCTTAGCAACTTTTTATTACTTTCTTCCCATAATTTTATATGAAATTTAAAATGGAGGTAAAAATATGGAACCTATAAATTCAATTAATCAAAAAACAAAAATCAATAATGATGTTAATGTAAATTGGATGAACATCGGAAAAGCGACTCCAGTAGCTATTAAAATACCTTATCCGGATGAAAAAGTTGAAAGCATCTCTAAAGAACAATCTCTTACCTATCCAAAAGTTTCAAAAGGTCCTGTTATCAATTCTCCTAAAGGATTTATTGATGAAAATGAAGAAGTTGTTAACTCTCTTTATAATAAGAAACCAAATGACAATATCTTCGTATCCATTTTCAAATACATAAAAGAAATAGCAACGAAACTCGGTGGCTGGGATAAATTAATTGATTTGATAATGCTGCTTTTTCCTTTACCTAAACATGTAAAAACTATACTTGAGATACTTAAAAAGATATTACCTGTTTTGAGCCCAACCGGAAAACAATTAGCCGCAGATTTTATCTTTTCAGCCTTAAAATATGGAGATTCCACAAACTCACCGGAAGAACTCCTTAAGAAAATAACCGAAAGCTATCCACAAACTCCAGAGATAAAAAATGAACCAGCTCCCACATCAGATATTCCGAGCTATGATTCAATCATAGCCGATAAAAATTTATCTTTAGAAGATAAAATAATGTTTATCTTATTGACATTAGCAGAAAAACAAGAGAAAGAAATCCTCGAACAAGCTAAAAAACTTGAAAAATCTTCTCCAGAATCAAGAGAAAGAATTCAAATAGAATTGCAGATTAAAGTTCAAAAATTGCAGCAAACTTTCCAAGCTCTTAGTAATTTGCTAAAGGCATTCCATGAAACTTCAATAAATACAATAAGAAATATAAGATGATAGGAGGACTTAATGAAAGTAGAAGACGAAAGAACAGAAGGGTTAATTTGCCAGGATGCTATTCAATTGCTTAAAGACTTAGGAGAAAGCAAAAAATCTTTAGCTGAAGCATTCAATATAAGTGTTGAAGAACTTTATAGTTTAGCGCAAATAGGCTTCAATTATTTGCAAAGCGGTAATTACGAGAATGCAGAAGTTATTTTTGAAGGATTAACTACACTTAGCCCTCACGATCCATATTTTCGGTGGATATTAGGAAGCATCTATTTCCATAAAGGTAAGCTAAAAGAAGCTATTGATGAATACAATATAGCTATTGAAAAATGCAAAGGGGACCCAAATATTCTTGCAAATAGAGGAGAAGCACTATACCTGATAGGAAAATATAAAGAAGCAATAGCAGACTTTGAAAAAGCTCTCTCTATTAATAAAAAATTAGAAGAAAACAGAAAAATCTACATTATGAATCTATTGGAAATCGCAAGGGGACGGCAGTAGCTGTCCCCTTTTATTAAATCTCAAATATCTACATATCAGATTTGCTGTCTTTTATCTTCTAAAGTATAATAAGCTTACTTTGAATAGGAGGGATTTTTATGATGCCAGAGCCTTATAGGATAAAAATGGTGGAGCCAATTTATTTAATTCCGGAGGATGAGCGAATTAAATATATTCAAGAAGCTCATTATAATTTATTTAAAATTCCAGCAAGAGCAATTTACATAGACCTGCTGACAGATAGTGGAACAGGAGCTATGAGTTCAGCTCAATGGAGTGCAATGTTTTTGGGGGATGAATCTTATGCATATGCGGAAAGTTTTTTTAGATTTCAAGAAGCAATTGAAGATGTATTGGGGTTCAAGTATATTTTACCTGTTCATCAAGGAAGAGGTGGTGAGAGAGTCTTTTTTTCTACAATATTAAAAAAAGGGGATATAGTTCCTTCAAATAGTCATTTTGATACTACGCGAGCCAATATAGAAGCTTTGGGTGCTACAGCTATTGATTTACTTATTCCGGAAGCTGATGATTTGGATTCTTATTATACTTTTAAGGGAAATATGGATGTTAATAAATTAGAAGAGCTTTTGAAAAAAGAACATGACAGAATACCCTGCATAATGCTTACAATAACTAACAATACAGGAGGTGGTCAGCCTGTATCTTTAAGCAACATAAAAGAAATATCGCAAATTGCGAAAAAATATAACAAGCTTTTTTTTATTGATGCTTGTCGATTTGCAGAAAATTCATATTTTATTTGGGAGAGGGAAGAAGAATATAAAAATAAATCAATAAAGGAAATTGCCAGAGAAACATTTTCTTATTGTGATGGTTGCTTGATGAGTGCAAAAAAAGATGCTATTGCAAATATAGGAGGTTTCATAGCAACGCATCACAAAAGCTTATATGATAAGCTTAAGAACATTCTTATTCTTACTGAAGGCTTCATTACTTATGGAGGGTTAGCCGGAAGAGATTTAGAAGCAATTGCAGTCGGTTTAAGAGAAGCTATTCAATTAGATTATCTTCATTCAAGAATAGGGCAAGTGAGATTTTTAGCTAATTTACTATCTGAAAATAAAATTCCTGTATTAAAACCAGCTGGCGGACATGCAGTTTATCTAGATGCAAAAAAATTCTTACATCATATACCCCAATCGCAATATCCTGGTCAGAGTTTAGCAGTGGAAATATACAAAAAGGGAGGCATCCGTTGTTGTGAAATTGGCAGCGTGATGTTTTCGAAAACTGACCCTTCTACTGGAATAACCACTTATCCAAAATTTGAATTAGTCCGTTTAGCAATTCCAAGAAGAGTTTATACAAATTCACACCTTTCCTATGTTGCAGATATTATATTAAAAATATGGAACCAACGACATAACCTAAAAGGATACAAAATAATTCACGCTGAACCTTTCCTGCCTCATTTCACTGCTTCTTTTGAACCACTTTAATCATTATGATAGGAAAAGCAATTACATCTTGCTTCATTCTTATTTTTATTTTGATTCATTTCTCTTTAGCAGAAATTAAAACTCCTACTTATGAAATTCTAAATAAAATTAATGAAGAAATTGCAGAACTTAAAAGCGAAATTACCGCTTACGAACAATATGAACAATCCCTTACTTCACTCATTGATAAATTAGAATTAGAAATCAAATTAAAAGAAAAAGAAATCAAAGCTTATAATATTCAAATTGAAATTCTACAAAGAGATATTAAAGATATAGAAAATAATATCAATGAATTAGAAAGGAAGATTAAGCTTTCTGAAGATTATATTAAAAGAAGGCTTATTGTGGCGTATAAAATGGGTTCGCTCGGATATTACAAAATGCTTTTTTATCCGAAAAATTCTTCATCAATCTTAAGAGCTTATCAACTCATTAATATATTATCAAAAAAGGATCAAAATTTAATTTCTGAATATCAATCACAAAAAGAACAATTAAATTTCCAACAATCCCAACTGCTTAAGAAACAACAAGAAATTAAAGAGAGTAAACTCAATTTGGAAAAATCGAAATCAGAATTAGCAACTAAAATTAAAGAGCAAAAAATTTTATTATATGGCATAAAGGAGCAAAAAGAAATTTATCTGAGAGCAATCAATGAATTACAAATATCCGCGAAAAAATTAGAGCATCTAATAGAAGACATTAGCTCTAAAGAGGAAGTTTTAAATTACTTACCTAATATAAAAGCTTTTAAAGGAATCTTAAACTGGCCAATAAATGGCGCTATCATAAAGAAATTCGGTAAAGAAAAAAATGAAAAATTTAACACCTATACCATCAACAAAGGGATAGAAATAAAAACTAAAGAAGGTGAAAAAATAAAAGCAATTTTTGATGGGAAGGTAGTATTTGCTGATTGGTTTCAAGGCTATGGCAAATTAATAATTATTCAGCATAAAGATTATATATATTCACTATATGCGCATAATTCTAAAATTTTAGTAAAAATGAATGACATTGTTCATACAGGACAAGTAATAGCTTTGGCTGGTTCAACAGGTTCTTTATTAGGAGATTCATTATATTTTGAAATTAGAGAAGGAATACACCCTCAAGACCCTCTTGATTGGCTTAAAAAAATCAAGAAATAAAAAATTATATGAATAATAAGGAAATAGCCAGAACGGCTCTTTTCATTGCAATAATGAGTTCTTTTCTCATGCCTTTTATGGCTTCTTCAGTAAATATAGCTATCCCCCAGATAGGAAAATATTTCTCTATGAATGCTATTGTTATGAGCTGGATAGCTACTGCAAATTTACTAACTGCTGCAATGTTTTTAGTTCCCTTTGGAAGATTAGCAGATATTTACGGCAGAAAAAAAATATTTTCTTATGGGATATCATTATATACTATATCATCATTTTTATGTGGCATTTCTCCTTCAAGTCTATTTTTAATTGTATCGCGGGCTCTGCAAGGACTCAGCGGCGCAATGATTTTTGGAACAGCAGTAGCAATTTTAGTATCTATATCACCTTCTGAAGAAAGAGGAAAAGTCTTAGGTATAAATGTATCGTCTGTTTATATCGGTCTTTCCCTGGGTCCTTTTCTTGGCGGCTTCCTCACTCAACACTTCGGTTGGAGAAGCATCTTTTTTATAAATGTTCCTTTCGGCATTCTAATAATATTAACTGTATATTGGAAATTAAAGGGTGAATGGGCTGAATCCTACGGAGAAAGTTATGACCACATCGGAGCAATTTTATATTCTATAATGCTTATCTTCATTATTTACGGTTTCTCAATACTACCATCCTCAAAAGGATTTATGCTCATACTTATAGGCATTGTAGCTTTAATGATCTTTATTAAAAAGGAAACTAATACTTCTTCACCAGTCTTAGAAATTAATTTATTTAAAGAAAATAAAGCATTTTTTTATTCAAATTTTGCAGCATTAATAAATTATAGCGCTACTTTTACAGTCAATTTCCTCTTGAGTATTTATTTACAAACTATTAAAAAATTTTCTCCTCAAAATGCAGGCATTATTTTAATTCTTCAGCCACTAATTATGGCAATATTTTCTCCATTGGCTGGTAAGTTATCTGATAAAACGGAGCCACGCATCATTGCTTCCATAGGTATGGCTCTGACTAGTTTTGGTTTATTTCTACTAATTTTTTTGAATAAGAGTACTTCTATATATTTTATAATATGTTGTTTAATCACATTAGGATTGGGTCTCGCTTTATTCTCCTCGCCAAATACAAACGCAGTAATGAGTTCTGTCAATAAAAAGTTCTATGGCATCGCTGCGGGAATTATCGGCACGATGCGACTCATCGGTCAAGCTTTCAGTATGGGAATAGTTATGCTCATCTTTTCACTAATTCTGGGAAAAAATCAAATCACGGCGCAAAATTATGTTGATTTCCTCCATTCTCTTAATATCCTCTTTATTTTATTTACAATCCTTTGCTTTTTCGGTATCTTCTTATCTTTATCAAGAGGCAACATTAGAAATTAACATACTAAATCCTCAACAAACTTATCTTTGCTAATGTAAATTT
>CAYREJ010000182.1:0-4162 GCA_964423235.1 uncultured Acidobacteriota bacterium
AGCAATAAATTGAATAAGGGACCCTCAAAGCAATAATTTTGCAGAAAACTGACCAGCTACTCTCGGTAAGGGATTGGGGATTGGGGATTATAAAAGAGGCATTAAATGCTTTGTAAAAGATTTATTTAATCTACAAAGGTAAGAGATTGTGGAACTCTCAACTCTATAAACTCTATAAACTCTATAAACTCTATTAACTCTATTAACTCGGCTTCACATATATTTGGGATGCTAAACTCTCATCTAGAGCTAATGTAGTATTCTCTATTAAAATAACATAAGAAGGGGATTTCTGAATTAATTTAATTTTTTGCCCAGGGAGAATTCCCATAGATGCTAATCTTCCCAAAGTATATTTAGCTTTAGAAGTAATATAAGTAATTTGTCCAGATGAACCCGTTTCCATTTCCTTGATAGCTTTAATCAGAGGGGATACATTTAATTTGTAATATTTGCAGCAATCGCCTGGTGGAATAGGTTTACCGTGAGGGCATTTATTTGGATGTCCTAAAAAAGTGCATATTGATTCAGTTAATTCTTTAACAAGAATATGTTCAAATTCACAAGCTGAAGTTTCCATTATTCCTGTTTTTACTTCAAAAACATCTTTTAATAAGCATTCAGCTAAACGATGCCTCCGGATTATTTCTTTTGCTTTTTCTCTTCCGGATTCTGTTAGATAAACTCCTTTATCTGTTAAAGTTATCAAATTTTGAATTTCCATTTTTTTTATGAGGTTATCTGCTTCTTTTCCATAGTATTCCTTTATTTTTTCAAAGGGGATTAATTCAAGAGTTTCATCAGATATGAGGAATTCTAAAATTTCTTCAATATTTCTTGGTTGAGCTTGATCTTTTTTTATCTTCATAAATTATGGTTTAGTCCAAGATATAAAATCGCATTTGGGATAATTAGAACATCCATAAAAATATTTTCCTTTCTTACTCCTTCTGCGAACTATTTTACCATCACATCCCTCTTTGGGGCAAGGAATCTTTTCTTTCCCCTTTATATATTTGCAATTCGGATAGTTGGAACAAGCTATGAAATTCCCATATTTGCTTTTTCTGGGAACTAAATTCGACCCGCACTCCGGACATTTTCCATAATCTTTTGTCTCTCCAGCATAACGAGCAGTAAATTTGCACTCCGGATATCTCTCGCAAGAAAGAAATAATCCAAATTTACCATTTTTGACTTTTAAACTTGAACCGCATTTGGGACATTTTTCATTAACAGTTGGAGGATTATCCGTTAATTCATTAAAATGATTATTACATTCTTTGTTGGTGCATCTATAATAACTTCCATACTTTCCCCACATCTTTACTACTGCTTCATTACACTTTGGACATTTTAAATCTACTGGATAACCATTTTGCTTTATGTTTGCCATATTCTCTTTTGCTAAATTCAGTTCCTCTTTGAAAGTAGCATGAAAAGCTTTGAGAACATCTAATTTATTTTTTTCCCCTTCTTCAATTTTATCTAAATTCTTTTCCATATTAGCAGTGAATTTAAAATCTAATAAATCTTGAAAGTGCTTTATTAATAATTCTACCACTACCATTCCTAAATCAGTAGGATAAAATCTCCCTTCTTTTTTAATAACATAATTTCTATCTTGAAGGATAGAAAGGATGGTTGCATAAGTGCTCGGTCTGCCAATTTCTTTTTCTTCCAACTCTTTAACTAAAGTAGCTTCTGTATATCTCGGAGGGGGTTGAGTAAATTTTTGTTCTTTCTTTAATTCAATTAGCTTAAGTTCTTCATTTTTCTTTAATATAGGGAGGCTAACCGGCTGAAAATCTGCCATATGATTTTTTTCTTCTTTCTCTTTATTTTCTAAATGATCTTCTTTATAAATGATGCGGTATCCATCAAAGATTGGTGAATATCCTTTAGCTTCAAATAAATAAGCTCCATTGCTAATAATTAATTTTGTTTCTTTATATTTGAATTCTGTCATTTGAGATGCAACAAACCTTTGCCAAATTAATTCATAAAGTAGATATTCTTCTTTGGTTAAATAATTTTTAATAGATGCAGGGGTTCTTGACACAGAAGTAGGTCTTATTGCTTCATGGGCGTCTTGAGCAGCATTTTTATTTTTATAAACTATTGGGGATTTTGGAAGATATTCTTCACTATATTGATTTTTAATAAAATCACGAACTTCTTCAAGAGCATCATTAGAAATCCTGACGGAATCAGTCCTCATATATGTTATAAGACCAACTCTCTCTCCACCACCTAAATCAATTCCTTCGTATAATCTTTGAGCAATCTTCATAGTTTTTGATACAGGCATCTTTAATCTTTGAACTGCTTCTTGTTGTAATTTACTCGTAATAAAAGGAGGTGGTGGAAGTCTCTTTTTATCTTTTACTACTATATCAGTGAGTATAAACTTATTCTTTTTAAGTTCCTCTATTATTTCAAGAGCCTCTTGTTCATTCTTTATTTGAATCTTCTTATTATCCTTTTTGATTAATCTTGCTGTAAATTCAGGCGGGAGACTTCCTAATAATTTAGCATCAATATGCCAATACTCCTGAGGAATAAAATTATTAATTTCTTTTTCCCTTTCACAAATTAATCTCAAAGCTACTGATTGAACCCTGCCAGCACTTAATCCTCTTTTGATTTTTTCCCAAAGCAAAGGGCTAATTTTATACCCTACTAATCTATCTAAAATTCTCCGCGCAAATTGAGCTTCCACTTTTCTGTAATCAATAGTAGAAGGGTTTGCTATTGCATTTTTAACAGATTTTTCCGTAATCTCTTGAAGCAAGATTCTATAAACTCTTGCTGATTTTGAATTTAATTCTTGATAAATATGAAAGCTAATAGCTTCTCCTTCTCTGTCCGGATCTGAGGCTAAATAAATTGTTTCCACCTTATTAGCTAACTCTTTAAGTTCATTTACTATTTTCTTTTTATCTTTCAATAAATTAAATTCTGCATTAAAATTATTTTCATTAACCCCTAATTTATTTTTTGGCAAATCTTTAATATGCCCTAAGGATGCTTTTACAATATAATCTTTACCTAAGTATTTGCTAATTGTCTTAGCTTTAGCTGGTGATTCAACAATAACTAAAGCTTTCATAATTCCCTCTATATTTTTTATTTAGATGACAGCTTTTTTGCAATAACGCTGTCCCTGAAGAGTAGTGATAAGACCCTTTAATTCTAATTTTAATAATATAGGTAAAAGTTCAGCGGGTTTTAAATTCGTTAATAAGCTGAGATCATCTAAATAAATTGCTTCATCAAAAGGAATACAATCTAATATTTTGATTTCATCATCTTCTAATTCAATTAAAGGCGTAGTCATAGATAGTTGAGATTCTTTTTTTAAATAATCAGGAATTTCTATTAAAATATCTTCAGCTTTTTGAATTAATTTAGCATTACCGTTTTTAATTAGGTAGTTGGTGCCGATGCTTTGGAGAGAAAAAATGCTACCGGGAATAGCAAATACTTCTTTTCCTTGTTCCAGAGCGTAGCGTGCTGTTATTAAAGCGCCGCTTTTTTCCGAAGCCTCAACAATTAGTACACCAAAAGATAAAGCACTAATAATTCTATTTCGCAATGGAAAGTTATCTTTATAAGGCTGACAACCTAAAGGAAATTCTGAAACAAAAGCTCCATTCTTAATTATTTCTTTTCTTAAATGAGAATTTTCTTTTGGATAATCAATATCTATCCCGCATCCTAATATTGCTATTGTTTTTCCTTCAGCTTTTATTGCTGCTTCATGAGCATACCCATCAATTCCTCTGGCAAATCCGCTGATTACTACAAGACCACTTTTAGCTAATTCCGTAGCTATCATTTGACTGACATTCATTCCATAGGCTGTCGGATATCTTGTACCCACAATCGCTATTCCTAATTGATTTAAAACATTTTTATCTCCTTTTATGTAAAGGCACAATGGCGGGTTTTCTATCTCCTTTAGTTGAGCAGGATAGCCCCCATCAAAATAAGTTATTATATCAATTCCTTCTTTATCAGCGTTATAAAGCTCTTCTTCAGCTTTTTGTATCCAATCATTATTTTTTATTTTTTTTGCAACTTCCGGAGAGCATTCAAAAAAGAAAGTTAGTTCAGCTTCAGAAAGCTCAAATACTTCAGATGGCTTTCTCCCTTTGAT
>CAYREJ010000182.1:4172-5543 GCA_964423235.1 uncultured Acidobacteriota bacterium
CCTATTTAGAAAGAATCGACATTCCGGAATTAAATTCAAAGCAATAGAAGCTATTTTTTCTTTCATTTTTCTGAAGGAATTTTAATTAGCGAAAAGCTTCTATACCAGTAATATATTCTCCAATAATTAGAGTGTGAATATCGTGTGTTCCTTCATAGGTATAAACAGATTCTAAGTTGCACATATGCCTCATTGAGTTATATTCTATGGTAATTCCATTGGCTCCGAGAATATCCCTTGCTAATCTGGCTATTTGTAATGCTATATAAACATTATTTCTTTTTGCCATTGAAATATGAACATGCGTTGCAAGCTTCAAATCTTTAAGCCTTCCTAATTGTAAGCAGAGCAGCTGTGCCTTTGTGATTTCCGTTAGCATATAAGCTAATTTATTCTGGACTAATTGAAAAGAAGCAATAGGCTTATCAAATTGTATACGATTTTTAGCATAATCTAAAGCTTCCTGATAACAAGCCATGGCAGCTCCAATCGCTCCCCAAGCTATTCCATACCTTGCTTGGCTTAAACATTTTAATGGCGCTACTAACCCTTCCCCCTTAGGTAATCTATTTTCAGCTGGCACCTTGCATTCTTCAAAAATTAGCTCGGAAGTATCTGAAGCCCTTAATGATAATTTTCCCTTTACTTCTCTTGCTGTAAATCCTTTCGTCCCTTTCTCTATCAAAAAACCATTAATAACATTTTCTTCATTTTTTGCCCATACTACCGCTACATCCGCCATAGAACCATTTGTAATCCACATCTTGCTTCCATTGATTACATAATAATTTCCGTCCTTCCTTGCTCTTGTCTTTAACCCCCCCGGATTAGAACCATAATCTGCTTCTGTTAATCCAAAACATCCTATCTTCTCCCCTTTCGCTAATTTAGGCAACCAATATCTCTTCTGCTCCTCTGAACCAAATTCTAATATGGGATACATTACTAAACTACTTTGAACAGATACAAAGCTTCTAATTCCACTATCCACCCTTTCCAATTCTTGCATTATTAATCCATAAGCTACATTGTTCAACCCCGGACATTCATAACCACTTATGTTCGCCCCAAAAAATCCTAACTCTGCAAAATCCGGTATTAATTCCTTCGGAAATGTTCCTTCTTCATAATGCTTATTTATTATCGGTAATATCTTTTTTTCTGCGTATTCCCTTACTGTATCCCTTATCATTTTTTCTTCATCCGAAAGAAGCATATCAATATTATAAAAATCTACACCTTTAAACATATTCTTCCCTCTATTGTTTATTGGAATGTGAAATTATAAGCCTTAAAATTTAAAATAGCAAGGAAATAGAGTTTATAGAGTTTATAGAGTTGAGAGTTCCACAATCTATTACCATTTTGCTA